>JAKAVR010000037.1 GCA_021817225.1 Thermoplasmata archaeon | reverse complement strand
CCACAGCGAGGTTGTTGGATACCGAGTGATGAAAGCGCAAGAGACTAAACAGTCGTTATGCTTTCAATCCTGCCCCTCTTGAACGTCCTCACTTCGTTCCTCAGGTGGCAGTATGCGACGACATATTTCCTCTTCCTGCTTATTATGTCGATGGTTCTCTCCGTCTTGACAGTCGATCTGTCCCTGTAGACGATCCTGTAGCTCTTCCCGGCAGCAAGCTTCCTCCTGTTCCCCCTTGCGCCCCTCCTGCCCATGTCCGCCATGGGATAGTTGGCATTGAACCATGATGCCGTTTCCCCCGGGCTGCCCGCCTTCAGCATTGCCTTCGTGAGAGCCCTCTGCAGCAGTATGCTCTTTCCCGATCTTATGAGTGTGCCCATGTTGCCGAAGGTGCCCTCGCACGCATTTGTCGTGATCTCCTTGCCGGTGAACAACCTCTTCATGAGGCCGATAACCCATGCGAGTTCCTGCGGCCCCTGGTCCGGCGGTCCCCTGTATATCAGCCTCGATGGAGGACTCAGCCTTATCTTCCTCTCGCCTGTCCTGGTGGAACGCTGCTGCTCCGGTATGCCCTCTCCGAGAAGGGCGACCGACAGTTCGTTGACGCTCTCCCTGATGACCGAGAACGGTTTCCACGCATTGACAATCTTCCTCTTGACCGCACGGTTTATCCTGTGCCTGTACCCTTCCTTCAGCGAGGAGAGTATGCCGTCTATTTCGCCGACAAGCATGGCGGTGTCCTTCTTCCTTCTCCTGAGCTCCTTGAGCATGCTGTTGAGGTCACGCATCCTGCTTGCCATGACGAAATCCACCCTGCCGTTCGCTTCCCAGTCCACCGTCCTTATCTGCTCGATGCAGTCACGTGCCAGTTTCACTATTTCGTCGTCCCCTATCTTCCTCAGCGGATTCCTGTGTGTCACACCCCTGACGCCCTCATACAGTTCGACGATGCCGGGAGGGAGGAGCAGTCGCTCATCTCTCTTCACCGACACGTCGGTGAAGGCGTCTGTCCTGAGGTGAAGCGTGTACCACCGCTCCCTGTGGAAATAGACGAAGACATCGCCCCACACCCTGTGGCTCTGCATCACTATCACGGCCCTTTCACCCCACCTGTCGAGTATCCTGCGGGCGACGCTCATCTTCATGTCCATGATGAAGATGACCCTGTCCGTTCCTGTCCTCGATTCCACCGCATCGAAGAATTCGTCCAGTCCCTCGCCTGTGTCCTCATTGCCGAGATTGCCGAACTTCAGTCCGCCCGATACGCCGAGCATGAGTCCCTTCCGCCCCTTGTACATCATGTCTATGGCAGCAACGGCGTATCTGGTGCCGTCATACTCCACCATGTCCGGTTCGTCACTTACCGAATACTGTATGTCGGGCAGGGACATGCGCATCTCGTTGAACAGATCCTTTCCAAGGCCGTATGTGGCACTGCACCCCTGTGCCGAGCCGCAGTGCACATATGCAATGAATGCAGCCAGCACCTTCCTGTACCTGAATGCGCTGAGTTCGAACGTGTTGTACAGGGACATCTTCTGCTTGCATTTCCTGCACAGCAGCTCCGTCGTCCCCGAACCGTTCTTGCCGTCCAGGACGAGCTGCGAATAGCAGAGGCGGCAGGAGAAATTGCCGTATCTGCGCATGACAAGTTCTGCCGCCTCGTCGTAGCCCATCATCGGATCTGTGCCGAAGAGGAATTCCAGCCTCTCACGCATTGCATCGTCAGCAACGCCGATGTTCAGCTTCCACCCGGGCGGCTTCGGCGCCCTCAGGTATCTGCCCGGAGACTGATAGTCGAGGGCAGCGTCCATCATTCCTCTCTTTCCTCATCCACTGGATCGAGCCTTTCAAGCCTTACAGCCCTGATCTTCTTTCCAATCCAGCGCTTCGGAACGAGTATCTTTGCGGAGGTGGCATGCTGCGTGACGATCTTCTCCACAACCTCGTACCCCTCCATCCTGATTTCCATCGGCTTCTCTGCCGGCTTCCTGCGCATATTACAATAATATTGCAATCAATATTAATAATCTTCCATCACTGGAGGCCGGCAAGAGGAGCTAAGGGTGAGGGTGCGGGGGATGCTGCTCAAATCGGTTGGAACCCTCTGAAAGACGTATTTAAGCAATCACTCGGTATCCAACAATCTCGCTTTGGGACAATATCCAGCCACTCCCCGCCGCCGAACTGCATGATCTGGCTGCACGCGATACGTATGGCTGTGATGTTTCTTCGAAACTTGACGTTTGTGAATGAAACGTACCCAAAACACCAGGAGTCCTTCATTGATTGTCATGCCGTTGAGCGAGAACAGCAGTGGAAGGAAACGCATATGCTCGGGTGAGCTGAAGGAGATGGCATCATCTGTGAGGAAGGGCACGTTCAACCATGATGGAAGACAGCGCCGCTCCATCGACCGGGCGTCCTGCGATGAGGCACGGGTGAACGAGCTTGCAGATGTCCTCAAAATGATAAGGGACGTGGTGGAAGGGGCATGCAGGAGAATTGCAGAGTGCAGGACAGACACAAGGGACGGCCCCGGCAGGCCACCCGTTCAAAGCTCGCCATTGCCATCCCCTGACCCATCTTCAAATTCCCTGCTTACACCCGAAACAAGGTCCAGCCTGACCCTGAGACGCCCATCCTCAAAGAAGATGTATGCATTCTTCACCATTGAAAGGTAGTAGTTGATGCGCTTCCCCTGCTGGGAAAGCCTCCGCTCCTTGCAGGCGATCAGGCCATACCGCTCAAGCAGTTTGATTCTCCTGTAGCATGCAGCGATTGGGATTCCGTATGCATCCGAGAGTTGCTGGGCAGATCGTGGAGTCTTCATGATCGCGGTGAGTATCTTGGCTGCGTACTCGTCCGTCAAAAGCTGTGAATAGATGAACGGAGTCATTTTGTCACGTCAGACCGGGCCATGACGACCGAATTGCAGAAGATATAACCACATTTAATACTTAAAAAAGTCGAGGAGCGTATCTGCTTATGATTTTCCAGGGGCGTGGAAACAACTTGATTCGGTTCAACCCTTGCCTGCTGACAAGGAAGAACAGGACCACTCTGAACTTCAATACTCTCCCGGGACTTCAGGATATGGGTATCAGGTTGATGCCTATGTTGTCATCCACCTCTGGGTCAGGCATCATGCCGAAGAACTGCGTGTACGGCTTGAGCCCATACATCATGACTGTTCCCTCTATATTCTCAAGTTTCAGATGAACCAGGGAAATATCACTCAGCCACTGAAGGTATGTAGTGCTCGAACTCAGCGCCTGGGCAACCATTACATGATTTCCCCTTCTTATCGCCCCGACATGCTCCACCAGCCCGTCCAGGAAACCCTTGTCCTCATCGTTTCCGTACATTGACTCAAGTATATCGAAACCCAGCAGCGACAGGAAAGGGTGATTGCACTCGCTCAGGTTGTACTCTATTGTCTCCCACTTCAAATCGGTGAGCAGCTTGTTTCCCTCGAGAGAGATGAGGTACGGGACGTCGGTAGGCGCGGTCGAACTATGTTCAAATATCCTGACGTTTCGTTCAAATCTCTGTTCGCCGATCATTCCAGATATCCTGTCATGCAGCATGTCGTAGCTTGCCTTCCGGGAGGGGATCCACGCGACTCCGTTACCCCTGTGGGCAAAGCTTGCGACCATTGCATCCTGTATGACTTCTGAATAGATGGAAGGGACGCTCGGGCCCACTTCAATCAGGGTAACGCTCCCGTACTGCAGGCCGCCGAATATTGAGTCGAGCTGCCTGCTGCCGAAGGAGGCGCTTTCAGGCCCGGGAGAATTCAACGGCGCCCATGGCCTCCTGCTGTGGGGCAGGACGTTGGGTGATGGCGGGAATGTCTCGAGCCTTCCGTTAACGAGTGTGAATGTGTATTTGTGCCTGTCCACCTTCACCCCCCTCAGTTTGTCCAGGCTGATCAGTCTGACTCTCCTTCCGGACATCTCGGTTGCTGACATGTATACAACACCGTCGCCCAGATAGTCCATGTGAGTGCCGCCTGACGATTCAAGGACATAGACTACGTTTGCTCCAGAGCCCTCTACTATGTCCTTCTGTATCACCGTCAGCAGCCTTTCAGCCGAAATGTCGTACTTTTCGCTCAACCCATCTATGCTGTCTATCACTATCAGGCTGCGGTCAGGCAGGCTCTCTTCCACCCTGTCGTACGCAACCTCCAGCTCAGGCAGCAATCTTCCAAGTATAAGGTCAACGGAGTTGCCGTCTATGCCAATCCTCGAGGGTATGAAATCCTCGCTTGCTGACACCGTCCCCTCCTCAATCTGACCCTCCAGCCTGTGGAGTTCGGTCCTGTCCACAGTGAGTTTCTCCGATTCTTCGTTGAAAGCCTTGAGCAGCTCTATCGCAGGAGAGAGATCTGTGGATTCCGGGACCGCCCCGGGTGGTGCCAACTGCGGCTGCCTGCTTGAAGTCATGTGAAGAAGAAACGCCTTGCTGGCCTTCAGCAGCTTCACCCTTTCGGAAGATTCCTTCAGCCAGGGGAACTGCCTGTAAAGCGACTCATCCGACACCCTTGAGGAGAGATAGTACTGATTCTGGCTGCCCGTCATAGTTTCTATGAGCTGCAGGGCGAGAGTTGTCTTTCCGGTACCGGCTTCTCCTTTAATGACAAGCGAATGACCTCCGGTTGCCTCCATGAACTTTATGAACTCAGGTGGCAGCCTGCCGCGACTTCCATTGACGTTATACATCAGGTTTCAACCCATGACCGGGGTGGGTATAAACGATACCTCTTTTTAACCCATCGGACTTCTTGCGTTTTGTCTACCTGAAGTAGTGGATAGAATAACTTGCCATACAATTCTCATGACGGAAAATCGCTTCCCTGATAATCAGGTAGAGGAAAGCATAAAAAAGAAGGTAAAATGGGTGCTTTCGCTGCACCTTTTCCATAGCCCGCTGTAAACTGTCCGGGAAGGGTCGTTCATTGAAGCGGTGTCCTGCATCAGCATCCCCTACACGGCCGCCATGTTCACAATTTCCATGATGCATGTGATGCGGAAGCTCACTCGCTGTGCTGGCTCGTCCCTCTGCATGGCGGGCTTGAATGCAGGCACCCCAGTGCTGCTGGCAGAGCGATGTATAAGCATCCTGTGGATGGAGGTTGCCTTAGACGCAAATTGGTTCACGTTGTCCTGGATGTGGGGCCTGCAACTGCTCAACTGCGACCGCATATGCCGAATAATATTCAGATGCAGGGGTTTATCAGTGCAAAGGTGCATGCACCAAAAATAATAAGTCTTTTGAGTCACTGATACAGACGAATTAGAGCAGCCGGGTGACAAAACTATAGGTGATTATCTTGACTGTCTGTCCACTTGACTTCAGGTATGGCAGGAATGAGATGCTTTCAGTATTCGATGAGAATGCCAAACTGCAGGCAATGCTGCAGGTGGAAAGTGCCCTCGCACAGGCGGAGGCCAAGTACGGTTTAATTCCAAAGGACGCCGCCAAGAGCATCGAAAAAGCAGTGAACTCGGGGGCCGTTAAAATAGAAAAAGTGAAGGAAATCGAGGCCGAAATAGGGCACGACGTAATGGCCATTGTGAAAGCACTTTCTGAAGTTGCAGACAAGGGGGCGGCTTACGTCCATTACGGCGCAACTTCAAACGACATAATAGACTCGGCCACCGCAATACAGCTCAAGAAGGCTATGAAGATAATAAAGGCAGATCTCATTTCACTCGAAACTGTGCTTGCCCGAAGGGCCATCGAGGAAAAGGATACGCTCATGCTCGGCAGGACGCATGGACAGTCGGCTCTGCCCATCACCTTCGGCCTGAAACTGGCTGTCTTTCTTTCCGAGGTGGACAGGCAGCTCGAAAGACTGGAGGAGAGCGAGGGAAGAGTTGCGGTTGGTAAACTGTCCGGAGCCGTCGGAACCGGTGCCTCTCTCGGCAAGAACTTCTTTGACGTGCAGGAGGACATGATGGAAAGACTGCAGATCAAGCTCGAACTCGCAAGCGGTCAGATTGTCGGAAGGGACAGGTACGCAGAACTTGTCTCTCTAATGGCCAATGTGGCCGCCACTCTTGAGAAAATGGCAACAGAGATTAGAAACCTTCAGAGGAGCGAGATTGACGAGGTGGAGGAGTGGTTCGACTCATCCAGGCAGGTCGGCAGCTCGACGATGGCTCAGAAGCGCAACCCGATCAAAGCGGAAAACATATGCGGGCTTGCGCGCATCGTGCGGGGTTTTGTAAACCCGTCTTATGAGAACATGGTGCTATGGCATGAGAGGGATCTTACGAACTCGAGTGCGGAGCGAATAATATTGCCGCATGTCTGCGTCCTGATCGACGATATACTGGCAAAAACATGCGACCTGTTTTCTAGCCTGGTGGTCCACAAGTACAACATGCTGAGGAACCTGGACAGGGCTAAGAGCGTCATCATGGCCGAAAGGGTGATGCTGAGGCTGACAGACGCAATGGGAAGGCAGAACGCACATGAAGCAGTGAGGAAGGCTGCGATGAAGACATCTGAGGAGGGGACGCCTTTTGCCGACTCGCTTCTTTCGGATGCCGAGATTGCGAAGACCATCGGCAGGGAAGAGCTTGACTCACTCCTTGAGCCGAGAACCTATATCGGCCACTCTTCGGAGATTGTCGAAATGCTTGTAACACAAGTTAAAAATCAAAGGGCGTTATCGCTCACAAAATAACGACGCAGTATGGGCCCATAGATCAGTGGATGCATTTTGCCACTACAGATCGCCGCCTTCGCAAGGCGGAGGCCGCGGGTTCAAATCCCGCTGGGTCCATATCTTTTCCAGCATGGATACTCAAAATGAGCATATTTGTACATTAGTTTGTTTACGAAAATCCATCTTTCGCCATTTGCTTTTCAATTTGAAGGCGCCGATACTCATGGTGATCATTAATGTGTATCATGGCTCTGTGAATACACTTCGCGCAATACCCGCTGTCTTCTAGGTGCGAACATGGACGAGCACACTTAACGTCGTTTATCTCTGCTTCTCCGCTATCTCCGAATCTGTCTCTTGTTTTTAAATTTCATGCAGCCTATCATGGATATGACTCACTTTCGGGAATACTGCTTGATACGACACTGCTTACCTTCTAAGCCTCCCATATTCGCCATAAATCGTCACCCTGACCGACCAGAAAAGGAATAGAAAGAGATTTGTTCAAAGGACTTCAATCCGAGCTATGTTCCTGCCTCTGTCTGTTTCGTGACCTTCAAAAGTTTTCAAAGTCGAGTTCGATTTCCTGACTTTTTCCAGCATGGGGGGTATGGTCCACAGACCATTCGAGAATTCTGGTCAATAAAAAACAGAGTTGCCAAGGTAAGATAATGACTTTATCTCAGTCTCGACAACTGCAATTTGTTCGCCTGTTCAAGTAATATGCGGGCAAGATTGTTAAAGCGTTGTTGTCGCAAGCATTTACAGCTTTGAGAATGCAGGGCTGCATGAAAGGAGGAAAGCGCAGCTGGATGGCAATCGCTTCATCCGTAATAGTCGTGGCAGCAACGGTGTTGGCGGTCGTGCACCTCCATGTGTCAACAGACAGCAATATTGAGAGGGAAAGACGAGTGGAAAGAAAACATACAGCGGCAGATGGTGGGCTTTTTGAAAAGGTTGACACTGCACTGCGCCCGAATAGCAGGGGAAGTGCACAGCCACAACGCCCATTGACTTGAAGCTGCCTTGCCTGGTGGCTCGTCGTTTCAGAATGTTGTCGCAAGGCATTGACGAAAAACATAACGCCTCAGAAGAATAAAGCAAACTGCAACCTTTGAACAAGGAGGCTTTTTGGTTCTTGGTTGCTATGATTCCAACACGGAACCATTGTTGCTCTTATTCTTCTGAGGTAATAGAGTATAGGCTGACAGCCTATATCGATAAAGTGTCCTTATGGAACTTACGGTAAGTACCCAAGTGAAGCTTATCCCGTTGTGGGTGCACAGGGCCACCCGTCTGGGTGATGAGGAGTTCCGCTTCCATTCAATCTCCGGAGTGAACATAATGATGGAGCGAACAGTGCAGTCATCGCTCGAACACCACGGCATAGCCCTGCCCTCCTCCGACGCACAGGGAGGCCACACCCACTTCACCTAAGCCGGAGCCAAGCATTCTCGAGAGGGTACCCGCTATTCTGGTGCCGCTTGCACCAAGCGGGTGCCCAAGTGACACTGCGCCTCCCCTGACATTGACGCTCTCCACATCAATGCCCAGCTCTTTTACAGCATTCAGGACAACGACGGAAAAAGCCTCGTTGATCTCCCACAGATCCACGTCCTTAGCCCCGATGCCTGCACGTGACAGCGCTTTTGAAACAGCGGGCACAATGGCGGCACCCATTATTGAAGGGTCGATAGCCGCCCATCCGATGGACGAAACCCTTGAAAGCGACTCAAGGCCGCATTCCTCGAGCTTTCGACGCGACATGAGCATTACCAGGGATGCGCCTGCGTTAAGGGGCGAGGAGTTGCCTGCGGTTATCAGACCATTTTCTTTGAAGGCGGGTGGAAGGGCGCTCAGCTTTTCAATTGAAGTGTCTTTCCTGATGCTCTGGTCCGTGTCTATGACATTTTCCCCTTCTTCGGTTCTGGTGCGCAGTGGAAGAATCTCTTCTTTCATGTAGCCCTCTTCGCAGGAGCGGGCTGCAAGCCTGTGGCTCCTTAGGGCAAATTCATCCATTTCCTCCCTTCCGATACCTGCCTTCTCGGCAAGTTTCTCCGCTGTCAGCCCCATGTAGTAACCTGTCCGCATGTCATATTGTTTGTATGACTCGTCTTCCAGCAGCGCATCACAGAGCCTGTTTGAGAGGCGTGGGACATGTGTCATGTGCTCAAAACCGCCGGCAAGCACAATGTCGGCGTTGCCTGTCATTATTTCCATTGCACCTATTGATAGTGCGTTGAGCGAGGAAGAGCATGCCCGGTCAACAGCCATTGAAGGCACTGTGGATGGCATGTGAGCAAGCAAAACAGGGTGCCGCCCGCCAAAAGTCCAGTTCTCATCGCGCTGGTAGGCGCAGCCGGTGATTACGTCATCTATCTCCTGCGGTCGTATACCTGTGGCTGAAACCGCATCTGATATGAGCAGCGAGAGCGCATAATCCATTCTAATCGTGTTGAAGACGTCCTTCTCAGGGCTGTTCGGCCGCGAACGTGAAAAAGCAGTTCTCTTGTAGTACACCACAAATGCATCTGAGGCGGAGGACATCAGGGCCACCCGTAGAGTCGAGCTGTTTGATAGTCTTAAGCATTTCTCCGCTCGGCGCGCCGCCCATGTCGCTTGGTCTGCGGGGCATCATTCACTTCGGCCAACTGTCTGAAACGCGTCCTGAGCACATCGATTGAGGTTTTCCTGCCGTTTTCATTGAAGAGCCAGTAGTCCCACCCGTTTGCACGTTCACGATTCAGGGCAAGGGCTGCGAGCTGATGTATGCTTCCGCGGTGCTGCCCCTGAGAAAGCGATCCGTCCGCATTGATTCGCGCAGGCCCGCGCCCTCCTGGCCCGTAAAGGCGATCTCCGGCCCTGAGCATGCCGGACTCCAGTATATTTCCGAAGGAGACCCTTGGCTCATTCCTTCTTGTTGGAGAGGGTGCTATGGAAAGCTTGTAATCCTCAGCCGCTGAGGCAGTGCCCGATTCCTCGACCCTGGAAACGGCGAGCGCAATATAGTCAGGGTCACGCTCTATTCCTATCCATCTCCGGCCAAGAAGCTGCGCGGCTGCGGCTGTTGTTCCTGAGCCCAGGAAGGGATCCAGGACGGTCCCCCCTGGAGAGGTTGAAGAGATGATTATCCTGTACAGCAGGGCAAGCGGCTTCTGGGTCGAGTGCGCCTTCCTCCCCTCCTTCTTTATGCGCTCGACTCCCGAACATATGGGTATCCGCCAGTCGCTTCTCATCTGCAGATCACCGTTGAGCGACTTCATGTCCCAGTAGTTGAATGTATAACCTGCGTGCTTCGACTTCTTCGCCCATATGAGCGTTTCGTGTGCATTGGTGAATCTTGAGCCCCTGAAATTGGGCATCGGATTTGACTTTATCCAGATTATATCGTTGAGTATCCAGAAGCCAAGATCCTGAAGCAGCCTTCCCACCCGGAAAATGTTGTGGTAGGTGCCTATGACCCAGAGCGTTCCGTCATCCTTCAGCACCCTCTTTGTCTCCGCAAGCCATGACAGGGTGAAACTGTCATATTCTTCAAACGAGGAGAAACGATCCCATTCGTCATTGACTGGTGAAACGATGCTGTCGTCGGGCCTCCTGAGTTCATTTTCAAGCTGCAGGAAATAGGGTGGATCGGCGAATACCGCATCAATGCTCCCGTCACGAATGGACTTGAGTCCGTCGAGAACATCACACTCAAAAATCGTGCCTGCTTCACCAATGCGATGAATCTTCATACTCCTCACTTCTGCATGGCTCCAGGCAGGCGACTTCCCCTACAATTATATCCAACCGTTTTATACTTGCGTACAGGGCTGAGCAGACGATGAAAGAAGGCAGATGGTACACGTTTTCCCTATTGTCAACCTTTTTCATCGCACTTACGCTAAGACTGATACTGCCGCTTGAGTTCAATGTCTGGGGACCCGACACAGGGGAGAACTACTACATCGCCAAGTTCTTCGCAGTCAACGGGATGATGCCGTCACCCTACTACGGTTTCGGCCTGACCTACACAGAATTCCCGACAGCGTACCAGCTTGTTGCGTCGATTGCCCGCCTGGCGGGTGTTTCAACCGCATCTTCAGTCGAGCTCACGACATCTTTCGTCACTTCGTTTCTTGTGTTCCCTGTTGCAGGCATTGCCCTGACCGTCACGGGAAGGAAGTCCGCCGGCATCCTTGCTGCACTATTTTATGCGACGTCGACCGTGATAGTGGGGCACACATCCATACTCGCGTCCGACCCAATCGGGGAGGTCGTGCTTGTTTTCTTCATCTACTTTTACCTGAACTCGAGAAGAGACAGAATGATGACAGCAATGGCAATGATATCAGGACTCGCGATGATACCGACATATCACCTCGGCACCGTCATTCTTC
This sequence comes from Thermoplasmata archaeon, assembly GCA_021817225.1. Taxonomy (GTDB): domain Archaea; phylum Thermoplasmatota; class Thermoplasmata; order Sysuiplasmatales; family Sysuiplasmataceae; genus JAJZXY01. The sequence continues at coordinate 8,156 of JAKAVR010000037.1, read as the reverse complement.
TGCTCTTCCTTTACACCGTCCTCTTCTATTATTCGTTCTTCAAGAAAGAGGATGGCGAGCAGCTGCTCAAATCGCTCACTTTCATACTCATAATCACCACATTGACATGGATATACTGGCTGACTGAGGCACCCGTGTTTCTTGTCCATTTTATACTGGAGAACCCACATCTCACACTTGAGGAGGCAATTTCCGCGCCGTATCTGCTCGCATTCATGCTGTTCATACTTGGCTCGCTCTTCAGGGGTCGCAGATGGGCGCCTGCATCCGGAGGAAGGCTCGAAATAAAACCTGTTTATCCCATAGCAGCCATCGTTGCCGGAGTGGCAGGAGTCTCGTATTTATCGCTTGCGGGCGTCTCCTCAATCCCGATATACCCGAGCGCCTACACCCTGCTCGACCTTCCAACGGTGGTGTGCACACTCCTTGGCCTTGCTGCGTTCATGCCCGCGGTAAGGAGTGAAGCCAAGACTTACCCCCTGGCGCTGACACTGCTTGCGCTAGGTGTCATAGTTCTTGTCGGAGTTGTGACGAACATAGACTATCTGGTCCCCGAAAGGATGGTTGAATATCTGCTCCTGTTCATCGCCACGTTCTCCGGCATTGGAATTATGCTCCTCATAGAGATGGCACCGAAGAATATCCGGGTCGCTGTGACGGTGGTTTTGACGGTTGCGCTTGTTGTAACTTGCGGCGTCTCCACGGCAATGGTAGGCGTGACGACGACTCCTTCCAAAATAGGTGCCACACCAGCCAAGGATCTCTCTGCGACACAATGGCTCAAGTGGAACACCGGCAGCGGTTCCGTCGTCGCCTCAGATCACAGGTTGAGCTCGCTCGTATTCGGCTTCTCCGACAGAAATGCAACCTGGGAGATTGGGGGGTACCCGATTTTCATGGCAACGAGCCTGAGCCAGATGGAAGGTGCATTGAATCTGAGCCAGACACCGAGCGGAAACAAGATGGTCGATTTCCTGATGCTTGACACTTACATGATCAATGGTGCCAACTTCTACCCGAACCAGACTGCAATCCCAATTCCACCGGCTGTCCTGGAGAACATAAGCAATAGCGGTGATTTTGTGCTTGTCTATTCGAATGGCTTTTCACAGCTATATGCCTACGCGCCCTGAATGCATCACCTTTGCTTGTATTCCACAATCAGGTCACGTAGTATGTCTGCAACGTCCTCACATTTGTCCGTCACAGTCTCCAGATTGTCATATATCTCCTTCAGCTTCATGATATGAATCGCGTCACCGGACTCGAACAGCTTCTGGAGTGAATTCCTGAGCAGTTCATCCCCGCTGTTTTCGAGTTCGTTGATGCGTATACAACTTGCCTCTATCCTGTCGAAGCGGTGTGAATATATGTCGTTTATGTTTGAAATGCCATTCTTGACCTCTGCCACGCAGTCAACGATTACATCCATGAATCTGTTCATTTCTTCCGTGGGGCTGTCGATGTTGTACATGCTGAAGCGGGCGCTGGTCGCCTCGAGGTAATCCATTATATCATCCAGTGCATGGGTGAGAGTGACGATATCCATCCTGTTAATAGGTGCAAAGAATTTGGTATTTAGCCTCACGAAGATGCGATGCACTATCTCGTCGCAGTCATGTTCAATCGCCTTGACCTTCTTCGCCTCTTCTGCAACATCGCCCCAGTTCCTGGTAAACGAACGAAGTTCCTGAGCACCATCGCCGATTCTTTCTGTCAGGCCCTTGATGAGATCGGAAAATTCGGAGTACGTTTTAAGAAGTCTTTCTTCGCCTGAAATATCCTCAAGCCTCCTTTCCTGTCCTTCCGGTATAAGTATCGCGGTAACAAGCAGTCCGAGAACAGCCATTATCGCAAGCCACGTGAACACGCCGCTGAGCTTGATTGTATGCAGCGCAAACGGAAAGAGAAATGCGCTTATCGAAGCACCGACCTTTCCTGCAGAGGCCGCGATTCCGTGGCCTGTTGTTCTGATCTGAGTTGGGAATACCTCTACCGGAACGACAAATGTTGTGGTGTTCGGACCCATGTTTATGAAGAAGAAAGTAGACCCGTAGACGACGAAAAGTGCAAGAATGTTCGAGATAATGCCTGGAATGGATGCTATTGCTGCGTATGCAACCACCATGAATCCGAAACCAAGGAGCTGCAGCTTCTTTCTGCCAACCCCGTCAATTAGGAATACCGCCGCCCAATATCCGGGGAATGCAAAGAAAAGGAAAATGAGTGATGTCAACTCAGTAGAGTGGATGAGTGACGCATAGGTTGAGCCCCCCTGGATTAGACTGTGTATGATCGTGTTGGAGAAAATCGATGTCCCGTAAAATGCGACATCCAGAGTGAACCACGAAATGGCCGTCCCAAGAATGAGCGGCATGTACCTGGAGAGTATCTGGCGCTTTGGAATTTTGATGGTTGCACTTGCATTTTCTCCACTCGTATCGATGCCCACTTCAGCAACTGTCTTGGAGTCCAGTTTCCCTGATGAAACCATGAACCTTGGTGTTTCCTGTATATTTCTTCGAGCATATATCACAGCAAGAGCAGGAACAGCGCCGACCGCAAGCGGTATCCTCCATACGATGTTCGGAGGGAGATGCAGCCACAGGCATATCAATGTGGTAAGTGCACCGGCGAGAAGGCCAAAACCCTGCATGGCAAACACAGAGGAAACAAGCTTTCCGCGATCTTTTCTGTTCGAATATTCGGACATAAGGGTGGCGCTGACCGGGTAGTCCCCGCCGACGCCGATGCCGAGGACAAACCTCCATGCAATAAGTTGTGTTGGATCAGCAGAGAATGAGGAGCCTATAGCAGCAATGATGAGTATTGCCAGGTCGATCGCATATATAGTCTTCCTGCCGAACCTGTCGGCAATCGGCCCGAAAACCACCGGCCCGACTATTGCGCCGAAGAGCGCCGAGCTTGAAATGAGGGCGTAGGTGATACCCGAATTCGATATGCCGAAGAAAATTGCTATGACTGGCAGCAGTGCGCCTATGACAAACAGGTCGTATGCATCTGTGAAGAAACCCATTCCGGAAACTATAAGGGTCCTGATGTGAAACCTCTGGACTGCGCTCTCGTCGAGTCCCGCAAAAACGCTTGCACCTCTTTCAGCAGTCAGACTTAATCCACCCCATCTTCAGTTTATGGCTACCTACTAGCTGGAATATAGATGAAATAGCCCTAAGTATACGACAGAAAATTGGACAATTATGCTGCCTATAAAAGTAGTCTAAAGTTACTATATAGAAAATAATTAAGTATATATCTTTAATCTGAACTCTATCTAGTTGAAAGAACTATGGAGACACGAAAGGTTCAGTTTACAGGCAATTCCACCTTCACGATTTCCCTTCCCAAGGACTGGATTGACAAGATGGGAATAAAGAGAGGAGACGTTGTGGGCCTGGTGCGGGACAACAGGGGAACAATAACGATAACTCCGAGCATAGATGCAAGGAAGGACTACAGGAGCAAGATCATCAACCTGCAGAAGGAGTCGCCGGCACATCTTGAGCGGATGCTTATTGGCACCTACATCATGGGGTTCGACACAATCATCGTGAGGGCAAAGGAAAGGATCGACAACGCTGTGAAGGAAAAAGTGAGGCAGTTCACAAGGTCTGTCACGGGCGTGGAGATAGTCGAGGAGACCATCAACAGTGTCACCATAAAGGATCTCAGCGACCCCATGGAACTCTCTCAGGAGAAGGGCGTCAGAAGGCTTCACCTGATAGTCAGGTCCATGGCTGTCGACGCAATGGATGCATTTCAGAAGGGGGATCAGCCGCTTGCGGTTGATGTCATCAACAGGGATTCCGATGCGGACAGGATTTACTGGATAATAATGAAAGAGCACAATATGATGACAAGGGATCCGAGACTTGCCGAAAGGCTCAAGATGACAATCGAGGAAAGCACTTCATACTTCCAGATAGCAAGGTACCTGGAGAGAATAGGGGACCATGGAGTGCAGATTGCGCGCGCAGTCACCGCCATCACAGATTATGCGATTCCAAAGGAACTGATGCACAAGTTCGAGCTCGCGCATGGTCAGGCACTCAAAATGCTGGACGGTTCTATTTCCGCATACTTCAAAGGAAGCGCCGAGGATGCGAACGACGTGATAGACGGCAGGGACAACCTCAAGACTCTTCTGAGGGAAATATCAATGAGCATTCAGAAGATCAAGGCGGAAGAAGCTGTACAGCTTGCACTTATAGAGGAGTCGGTGAGAAGGATTGCCTACTATGCGACGGACATATCAGAAGTTACGATAAACTACTGCATGCTCACTGACAAATGAGCTGCTCCGGCCTGGTCCCCACAGGCGGAAAGTTTCAGATACCCCGAACAGATGCATGCGATATGAAATGGGGAGTTGTTGTTCACGGAGGAGCCGGTTCACCCAGGAATTTGAGCGGCGGCCCGGCCAGTGCCGCAACGGCGGCCATGAACATTCTGCGCAGCGGCGGGAGGGCGGTGGATGCCTCCGCCGAAGCAACAAAGGTCATGGAGGATGACGACAGATTCAATGCGGGAACTGGTTCTGTCCTCAGGTTTGACGGCAACGCGTACATGGATGCAGCGGTCATGGACTCCGAAGAAAATTGCGGTGTGGTTGCGTATCTCACAAGGACGAAAAACCCGGTACTGGTGGCAAGAAAGGTCATGGAATCTCCTCACGTCTTTCTTGCGGCTGACGGCGCAGTTGATTTTGCGAGAAAGAACGGGTTCAATGACTACGACTCCCGGACGCCGAGGACGATAAACAGGCTTGAGAAGGGTATGGATGATTTCAGGAAGGGAATCAGACCCGAATGGCCACGAAACTGGAAGAACTACAAGGTCGATACTGTAGGAGCTGTTGCCATGGACGGAATGGGCAGATTTGCCGCTGCAGGCTCGACAGGGGGAACCTTCCCTGCTTTGAAGGGCAGAGTGGGGGATATTGCGATGATAGGCTGCGGCATATTCGCAGGGCCGGAGGGCGCCGTCGCGGCCACGGGTATCGGGGAGGAGATAATACGCAAAGTGCTTTCAAAGACCGTATACGACTACATGTGCAACGGCCTGTCGGCCCAGGAAGCGGTTGACAAGGGCGTATCGCTCTATGACAGGAGCGTCAGCATAGGCATAATATCCATAAACTCTGAGGGCTTCGGAATAGCCTCTACAACCGACATGGCAAGCCACCATTTGACTGAATAGTCAAACCGGAGTCTTGACCTTCGTGGCAGTCGACCTCTTTTTTTCGATCAGCCACGCTACTTTTTCCGAAAGTCCTGAGCCCCGTTGTGTTGCAAAATAACACTGAGCGTCACCTGCTCGCCTGTGTGTGGTTTCAACTGCGGGGACATGCACCCTGATTTCAGATAGGCGCATTGCGCCACAGATGCCTGTCATTACTTCCACCGTACGAAGGCCGTGTTCTGTCTTTCTCTTCAGTTCCTGTGTGAAAGTCTGAATGAAGAAAGGGCACAACTCGCACTTTGCAGGAAGAGGTGAGGCGGGCAATTGTTCAGGTCTCCTGATGTTACTTTGGCTCTGCTGACACTAGCCACCAACGTGTATTAAACTTATGCCGGTGTGATTGCGTGTCCAAACGTCAATGCTTCGACAGGCGGAGCTGCAGGTTCAGTCGTACCTTTCATAGTAGATGCTTGTCGCCGGAACACCCGATGCAACAGCCATATCCTTGACCTGGTCAACCATTATCTGCAGGCCGCAAATGTAAATGTCCTTTTTAGAGGGATCCTTCAGATATTTCGACAGAGTTTCCTGCACGTGCCCTCTGTGGCCGGTCCAGCTGTCTTCGGCCCTGCTGAGTGTGGGCAGATAGTGGAAATTGGGGTGCTGCTTTTCAATCCCCTCGAAGAATGAACGGTTGATTATATCCTCCGGGTGTCTTGTCCCGAATATAAGGTAAATGTGCGTGTTCTTCTCACCCTGTTCGAGAAGCGTCTCGAGCATGGCCCTGAAAGGAGCCACACCGGTGCCTGTCGAAACAAAGAAGAGTTCGGGCGGAAGGGGGCGCCTGAGCACAAAGCCTCCCATTGGCCCGATTGCATTTATCTTGTCGCCCTTCTTGAGGTCACAGAGGTAGTTTGACATGAAACCACCCTCGACCCGCTTAACACACAGTTCGAAACCCTGTCTGAACGAGGGCGGGGAGTAGATGGAGTAGTCCCTGGCGATTTTTTTACCATCGGGCTTAACTGCCGAGATGGAGACAAACTGGCCTGGTTCAAAGTCGAACATCTGGCCAGTTGTGGGGACGAATCTGATGACATTGACATCAGGATTGACTTGCTCATTGCAGTCTATAACATATTCCGCCCTGGTCACCCTCTTCCTTGCAGGGGGTGCTGCTTGAGGGCCTACCTGTGCGCTTGCTTCAGCCACCAACATCACTTGTTTTTACAAAAAAAACAGGGGTTATAAATATGTACTGTGCTTAATTGGAACACACGCACCTGTCCGGGCGGCCAATTTGCGGGAAGGTTCATGCCTTCCTTCCCGTGGAATGACCTGCGCGCTTGCGCCCTTTCCCCTTTATTCCCGGCTCCGTCATCGAATAGAGGTCAAGAATCTTCTCAATATCCCGCCTTGGAAGCCATCCTTTCTCCTCGACCACCTTGCGAATTGCCTTTCCGGTCTTCAATGACTCCTTGACCGCCTCAGCTGCCTTCTCATAGCCAATGTATGGATTGAGGGCGAGGGCAATTCCAGGCGTTCTCTCCACCATATCACGGCATCTCTCTTCATTGGCAACTATACCATCCACCATCTTCTCCCTGAACATACGAAGGCCGTTCTTCATAATGCCAAGAGTGAAGACGATATCGAAAGCAATCAGGGGCATCATGACATTCAGCTCCAGCTGCCCCGCCTGGGCGGCCATTGTGATTGAAAGATCATTGCCCACCGACTGGAATGCAATCATGTTCATGCATTCGGCGATGACAGGATTGACCTTTCCAGGCATGATGGATGAGCCGGGCTGGACAGCTGGCAGTGTTATCTCGGCCAGTCCGGTAATGGGGCCGGAATTCATCAGCCTGAGGTCATTGGCTATCTTTGTCATATCAACTGCAAGAGTCCTGATAGCTCCCGATGCCTCGACGAAATCACCCATCGACTGCGTGACCGCCATCAGGCTCTTCGCATTCCTCAGGTCGAAATGTGTGATCTTCTTCAGTTCGGTCAATACGCTGCTCACATACTTCGGGTCGGCGTTGACACCTGTCCCGACCGCCGTCGCTCCTATGTTGAGCTCGCCGAGGACGGTTTTCACCTTCTCAAGCCTTGCAAGGTCGTAATCGAGAATGCTTGCATATGCTTCGAACTCCTGCCCGAGCCTGACCGGTGCCGCATCTTCGAGGTGCGTCCTGCCGGACTTGACAATGTTATCGAATTCGGATGCTTTTCGCCTCAGGGACTTTATGAGTTTTTCGAGCTCTCTGCCCAGCTCCCCCAGCATTCTGATGGAAACAAGCCTTATTTCTGTTGGAATCGTGTCGTTTGTGGACTGGGACATGTTCACATGATCGTTGGGATGGACTACCTTGTAGTCTCCCTTCCTGCCGCCCAGAAGTTCAATCGCCCTGTTTGCTATAACCTCGTTCGCATTCATATTGTGGGAAGTTCCGGCCCCTGCCTGGAACACGTCCACAACGAACTGATCGTGGAGTTTGCCATTTATCACCTCTTGGGCTGCCGCAACAATCGCATCCCCCTTCTTCCTGTCCAGCCCGCCGGCAGCCATGTTGGCACGAGCGGCCGCCAGCTTCACAACGGCGGTGGCCCATATGAATTCGGGAAACGGTCTCATTCCGCTTATATTGAAATTGGAAACAGCCCTGCTTGTCTGTGCTCCGTAGTAGGCATCCAATGGTACGTTCATCTCACCAAGTGAATCAGATTCCTTCCTGAAGTCCAATCAAACACCGATCACCTTGAGGATCGAGTTCGTATTAGTTTTTAACCCATTACATCTCAGGGCACCATGCAGTGGAATAGCGGGAACAGAACGGGTGAATGCAAAGAATCGACCCGGGCGCAGTCTATGCGAAATGATAATATGTAGGTAAGTTATTGGCATCTAAAACAGACATGACACACCACTCTACGGAAAGGGGCATTGGTTT
>JAKAVR010000036.1 GCA_021817225.1 Thermoplasmata archaeon | reverse complement strand
CGACTGGAAAAGATTATTCCGGCGAAAGTGGAAAATTCTGGACCGGCACTTACAGTCGGCCGTGATGCAGACGGTCTGTCCCGGCTGCACTGAAAACCTTTTCAGTGCCACTGTCAGGAATGGGACGATGCTCTCGTCGAGCAGATTCTCCATCACATCCTCGACGAAGCGATGTGTGTGATTGTCCTTCAGAAGCGCCCTGTATTTGCGTATGCCGTTTATGTTCACATACTGCTCGTCGTATGTGAAATGGAGGGATGTGTCGAGAGGCGCATTCTCATCCCTCTTCGGTATGAGCTTTCTTATTGTCTCATGCGATATGAACGAATCGAGCAGTGTCTGTATGAACCAGGATGCCTTCCTCAGCGTGCTCTTCACCCTCGCCTTCACGCCTTTCTCCTTTACCCCTTCAGATATGTGTTTGTGGTAGCCGTATCCGGGCAGCCTTGCCATGAACTTCTTATCACATCTTTTGCAGATGTACCGCTGTATTCTCAGCACGGTACCGTTCTCGAGCTTCCTGGGGTAGGTGCCGTTCCATGACACATCTTCGGAACCGCACTCCGGGCACGCCGGATGGCTGTAGCGCACAAGGTTGCCGGGATACAGTTCAATGTCGCTGAACTTCAGCTCCTTCCTTCTCTTCCTGACGACACTGTTCTCTATCTTCTCATCTGTGAAATCATCGAGTGTGGAATGGTAACGTCTGAACCGTACACCGAACCCTTTCTCAGGCATGAATAGTATATATAGAATCAAATGTAGAAAGATATCGATAATAATCGAAATTGCAGTAAGCAAAAATCATGAACATCTCAGGATATCAACTAAAACTTGACAAGGTCCGGATGGAGCGACGGGGAGATTGTTGGAGCATACATATCCAAATCAGTCATAGAGGATGAGTTCAGGAGGCTGAAGGACACATCCTATCTCTCAGACACGCCGGAATATCACTGGACAGATTCAAAGATAAAGGGACACCAGCTCATCTGCTTCCTCGCGCTTCAGCTCATGGCGCTACTGCAGCTCAAACTGGACAGGGGCGGGGAGCACGTGACAATAGACGAGCTCGCATACTCGCTGCAGAAATGGTACCAGGTCGTACTGCTCTATCCCGATGGAAGAGTGCAGAAGACATTCAGGAGAATGGACGGTGTGCAGGAGAGGCTCTACAGGGAGATGAACCTGTAGGCATACAGGTAGTGAAATCCGGCGTCGAAGAGTTTTAGACAATACGCCAATATCACCGGATTTCCTTCTCAAATGTGACATTCTCGGGAAATAACTTGTAAACTCCGGTACTGAATATTGTCAAATTTCAGGTGATTTGTTTGCGGTGTTCGAATAAACAGCTTTGCTTCACAAACTTCGGAGTCCGAGAGCGCTCAATACACTGCGTATGTTCTGTTCAGCTGTTCCTGTATTCGAGCCTGCGACTCTGACAACAAGCTCCCTTCTGTCGACATCGCCGGCTACAGAGAGCACATCCTCTAAGTCTGACACTTCATCAACAGCTTTCTCCAGTAATGCTTCGGTATCCATCAGTGGTATGTCGAAACGCAAGGTACTGGCTGCTTTTATATGTTCGAGCATTGCGCGTCTGCCCCAAATCAGTCTTCCCATGAATGAATTTGCGAGAACTGCAGTCACGCTGAGTGCCATCGCGATCATCACCCAAATCGGATCCACAAGGCCAGTGGCAGCTATCGGTATTCCAACGCCGTTGAACGAGAAGGCAATTGCAAGATTCTGCTTTGTTTTCCCGTAGCTGTTCAGTCCAATGCTGTAGGCATCGACTATTGCGCTGAGATTTTTACCTACTATTACCACGTCTGCGGACTCTACAGCAATGTCTGTGCCGCTGTTTAGTGCGACACCGATGTCAGCCTGCGTGAGTGATGGCGCATCGTTTATCCCATCACCAACCATCATCACCCGATGGCCCTGCGACTGAAGTTCCCGGATCTTTTCCGCCTTGCCGTTTGGCAGCACCGAGCTGAAGAATGCGTCCACTCCTGTCTTCCCGGCAACATGTGACGCCGGGCCGAAGCTGTCGCCTGTAATCATAACAGTTCCGAGATGGTAATGCTCCCTGAGAGCAGCAACTGTGTTCGCCGCATCTTCCCTTATTTTGTCCGACATGGTGATTAAACCTATGATCCTGTCATCATGTGAGACGCCAACGACGGTTTCCCCTGTATTTGCGTTCGCAGAGATTTTCCGGCGCAGCACCGGAGAGAGCTCATTGCCATTTTGGAGCAGAAAGTCGATGCCTCCGACAGCCGCCGCTTTTCCGTCAACCGTTCCCATCACACCTTTTCCAGGCACGGAAGAGAACTGTTCGGCAGCAGCCACTTCCAACTTGCTCTCATTGGCTCTTTCTACTACCGCCCTTGCGTAAGGATGCTCCGAATATTTCTCAATCGAAGCTGCGATATGCAGGACAGCTGCCTCGTCGTATCCCTTGTCGCACATTACTCCTGTCACAACCGGTCTGCCTTCTGTGAGCGTTCCGGTCTTGTCGATGACGACCGTATCAATATGCCGAAAGACATGGAAAGCATCCGCACTTCTGAACAGTATTCCCTTTTCTGCTGCCATGGTGCTTCCCCTTATCATCGCCAAGGGGGTTGACATGCCGAGCGCACACGGATAACCCATCACGAGAACAGCGAGTGCAGCGAAGACAGCACGGTAGAAGTCCGGAACTCCCGTGAATATCCATTGCCCGAAACTCCAGATTATGAAAACGGAAGCTGCGGCGATCAAAACACCGGGTACAAAGTAGCGCAGGACAACATCCAGCAGTTGCAGGATACCGGGTTTCAGTGATCTTGCATCATCGATGTAGGATGCGACCTGCTGCAGGAAGCTTTCGCTTCCAACCTTTGTTACACGCACAAGTATTGATCCTGTGCCGTTGAGCGTGCCTCCGATGACCTCGCTACCGGGGTATTTTTCGGAAGGAACCGATTCACCCGTTACCAGGCTTTCGTCAACAGTGGACTGCCCCTCGACAACTCTTCCGTCTACAGGTACGGATTCGCCCGGTCTTATCCTCACCAAGTTCCCTGCGGCGATCCTTTCGGTCGGAACAATCATCTCAGATCCATCGCTTCCGACAAGACGCGCGACACCGGGCTGAAGAGAAAGTAGTTTCCTCACTGCCTGCGATGAGCGTGTCCTGACTCTGAGAGATAAGTATCCTCCCAGAATATGGTAGGATGTTATGAAAACTGCGATAGCGAAAAACTGGACTGCCGGGAATTCCCTGTAGATAAACAGTCCTACCAGGCCGCCAGTAATGCCGCCAAATGCGGCAAACTCCATCAGCACATGCTGATTGAGTATCCCCCTCTTCAGCGAGTACACCGCACTCTTAAGTATCGATCTGCCAAACCAGAAGACGTTCACAACTGCGAACAACAGAACAGAGTAGGCGGCGGCATTCCCGCCTATGGCCCGTAGGCTCATCAATCCCATGACGGCGATTGCTGAAAACGTCAATATTGCGCTGAGCATCAGTCTTTTCCGCTCTTTCCTGAGTTCCAGTTCCTCTTCTTCAAATGTCCTGACCCGGTCAGGATCCCTGACTGTGTATCCAAGCTGACGCAGCGCTTCATCAATCTGCCAGGGCTGCACCATTTCCGGATCATAACGGAAGAGTGCCTCCTCATGGGCAAGATTTACATTGACATCCCTTATTCCCGGAATCGCGGAGATACCCTTTGTTATTGTGCTTGAGCAGAATGAGCAATGCACACCGCCAATCTTCACCCTGTGCCTGAGTGCCCGTTGGCTTTCATCTTCCGACGCGGTGCCAGCATTATTTTTGTTATTTAATTCTGAATCCTCCATTATCAGTGCACCTGCTCACAATATACCGAACCCTGCGGCTGTAATCTTCTCACGGACGGTTTCTTCGTCCGTCTCTCCGGGATCAAAGACAATCTTTGCTCTTCCGCTGCTGAAATCAACTGTTGCCCCCTTACACCTGCTGTAGCACCCAACTCCTCTGCAATCGAATCGGAACAGCCCTGACAGTGCATTCCTGTTACTTTCAACACCAGTATTCTGTCCTTCAGTTTTACCACCTTTTCTCAAATTCTGTGTACAAAATAAACAAAATAAAGTATTAATAGTATTGACTTTATAGTATAATACTGAATATGGTGAAGGAAAGTAAAGGCGAGAGACTCTTCAACTGTCCAGTTCAGGGAATAGCCAATGTCGTTTCCAGGAAGTGGTCTCTGCTTCTGGTTGTTATTGTAGGCAGCAGAGATTCCATTCGTTACAAGGAAATTATGAGCAGTCTTGGCGGAATAAGCCCGAAAAGCCTCTCCGATTCACTGGGCTATCTTACCAGGTCCGGCTTACTCGCCCGTATCGCATACAACGAGATACCGCCGCGGGTTGAATACAGGTTGACTGAAGCGGGAAGGAGCCTCAGAGCAGCAGTGCTTCCGATAATCAATTGGTCCATAGAGAATGCAAGTGAGAAGGATTGTATGATGTCGAAATTCATTGAAAGCTGATCCCCGGGCAAACAGACAGGGCAGTCATCCGACGGCGCCTGTTTTCTAGTGTCCTGTAACAACCAAATCTTGTCTTAACCTTATCCTCGCGATTTTGCCCATGATGGCATCGGCAGTTGCTGTCCATTTGGACGGTTCTGCACCTTCATTCCAGTTGTCAGTGTATGCACAGAGGGCGTGGCACCGTTCGGCCTCGCTCCTGAATGTGCCACGCCTGATCCTCTTCTGTGTCAGTTCTTCGAACCACCGTTCAACCTAGTTGAACGATGAAGATAACAACAGTTTCAGGGAAACTGGGTCAGGTAACGCAATAGGAATGCATTACAGCCGCGATCGACTGCCCGAAGGCCCCACACACTTGCCAATGAAGGCGGTCTTGCTCACCAGTCAATGGGAAAAGCGTTCACTGACCATTCTCGGACAGGCGTGGGAGACGCTCGCGCCATGGCGGCAGCCATGACTGGCAGAAGGGGCACTTCTTAGGCGCCTGGACACGCGCCTTCCACTGATAACCGCACTGACTGCATTTCATTGCCGGCATTTGGAACAACAACAATTATAACAGTGCAACTATAAATATAGATGCCTATCGATATGAATGAAGATGGCAGGCAACGGTTACCGTGAGAGGGGTTTCCGCCAGATTATGGTCGATGCCTATCTTTACGAGCGCCTCAGGATGCTAAAGAACGGCGATGTAGACAGTTTCGGCGATGTCATAAGACGCTACCTGCCTGATGAGCGCATGCTGCTCAGGTCGCAGGGAGTGAGGTTCAGTTGAACGGAACAGAAAAGGAAGACGGCAAAAACGAAATAGCGACCGTCTACGTCAGCGAAGTCGCATGCCTTCTCCATATGCATACAAAGACGATGACGGCAGAGTTCATTTCAAACCCGAATGCCCGACAAAGGCAGATGAGAGGCAGCTCAGGAGCATCCTGTCCGAGCTGTATCCCGAAGGCGGCAGCGTTATCGTCGAGAAGGCGGAAATCACGCTGGAAGGTGTGAAATGTGAAGACAATGTTTGCAAGGTCCTTGGCGAGTTCGCGATGGATGCAGCCGATAAGCTCCTAAATGGCCCTGAAAGCGAAAGAAGGGAGCAGTTCGGCAGAGACAGGAGAGAATGAAACGGAGGCAGAGGGAATGAACGGAAACACAGCGGATGCAGACCCGAAGGCATGCCCGGTGAATGACAAGTGGCTGAGGAAGATGTACGAGATACTTCCGCCATACATCATTCGCAACAGCAAGCTCGCGGGATACCAGCACTGCTTCGAGAAGACTGAGTGAAGGCAGTGCCAAACCACTTACCCTTTTGGGGTTCTGAAGGTGAATTGGTTGCAGGACACGCAGTCAAAGAGGAAAGGTGACAAAGCGGCATGGTGGAAGGAATACCTCCCTGCCGACAAGCCGAAGGCGAAGAACGGCGGCAGCTCGGACAGCACCAGGAAGGCAATGCAGTGCTTCCTTGCAGGCGCGCAGATTGGCGATGACCTGGACAGCATTGCTATCGCAGTCCACGAGTTCTACGAGAACGAGTTCAACAAAATCGGAACAGCCGCAGAACAGTGGCTCAAGCTGCTCGTGAGCAGGGTCAACGGCCTGATGGACAACGCGAAGGCATGCGGCGCAGGCGAGAACATCACACACAGGTGGGATGATTTCGTCGACTCCTACCGGAGCGGCGACTGGCAGGGAATGGAGTCGGCGATAAACACGATGGGCAGGACAATGAACAGGGAATTCACCGGAAAGGTGAGTTTCAGCTACGGGTAGGTGCTCAGATGGCGGACGAGAAGCCGTTCTATGCAAGCGAGAGACTGTCGTGCATGCTGACAGGCATGTTCATACAGGACAACATGAACGACATTGAATCGATGCTCAAGGACATACAGGAATGGCCGCTCGGCTCGCAGTCCGAGCTCAACCTGAGGCTTCCCATCGAGAGACGGTTTGAAACGCTGGGCGCAGCATTGAAGTCGAAGGAGGGTGTCTGCCAGATACCCGTCAGTCTGAAGGCCGAAATTGAACGAGCAGGCGAGCTGTTCGACAGCACGGACTACCATGGAGCACAGAACCTTCTGCAGACCGTCCAGGGCAGCTACCAGCACCTGGCCGAGAACAGGCTTGGGAAGAACAGCGAATGAGCGCACCGTGCTGCATCTGCGGCAGTAGCGATGGGACGGTCTCATACTGCTCGCTTTGCAGGAAATGGCTGTGCATGAGATGCGCCAAAGACTATGTTGTGAGGGCAAAAGCGGTCGCAAGGGGAATCAGGAACAGGTTCTGACGGTCATTGCAACTCGTGGGAGAGACAACGTCCTGTCTTCGCGCCGCTTCTCGATCGGCGGACGGCATCCACGATGTACTCCCCGCTCAGACCTTCCATTTCCCGGAATTCATCAAAGTACGTGTTCACTTCCTTCATGGTGAGTTTCGGCATATCTGTGCTTGAGGCACAAGCGTGCGCCTATTTCAAAGCCGATTGCAACGCCGTTCAATCGCAGAGCGTGGGAATAGAGGTAATCTGATAAGGCCGCAGCCGCGATCGTGGCAGTAATGCGTTCTAATGCAGCCGAATTTCGTAATGCCGACCGCATGGGTGGCATTTTCGGCCGGTTCAGGCATTTTTGCCGGGAATGTATATCGATACGCATTTATGCTGTGGGTGCATAACTCCTCTGAGGATACAATAAATGCCCGGAGAGAAGACAATCCTCGAGGAAGTGAAGAGCTTCTTCCTGCCCGAGTTCAACAAGGTTGAGGGAGAGCTGAAGGCGATCAACAGCAGACTCGATTCACTCAGTGGAAAAATAGACACCGCCGGGAACGAACTGAAATCGGACATAGATTCCCTCAATGGAAAAATAGACACCATTGGGAATGAGCTCAAGGCCGAGATTGGAAGCACAAGGACAGACATATCGAGAGTGGAAGGGGTGCTCGGTGTCAAGATAGAGGAACTCTCGAAGCGTGTCGATGTGGTGAAGGATATCGAGAAGCTGAAACTTCAGGTCGCTGAACTGATCGAGAAGCGCCGCTGACCTATATTGGTTGCAGAAACCTGTGGGCGATTGTCGTAATGTGAAGCATAATGCCGATGGGACAATGCATAGAACTATTGTCCTGTATCGTCATATCCTGTAGCATGGCAGATTATGTGCAGTGCCCCTTCTGCGACATGCTGTTCAGGGAACCACAGGCACGGAAGCCTTCAGGGTATACGCAGCTGGAGGAACATGTGACGGGCGTCCACCACAAGGTCAGGGTGAGGAAAGGTGGCAATTACAAATGGATGGATGAGGGCGAGGTGAAGAAGAAGCTCGCTTGAGATGTCTTTACTGTCAGAGTGGTAGCTTCATTATCGCGTTGCCGTCAGGCAGTGAAGCAACGAATTCATATCCCTGGTTTATGAACTCCGCAACACTGGAAATAGCCACAACCCTTTGCCTGTTGCCGTTGTTGACCATTGCCGTTGAGACCTTATCACGCAGAAGCTTCTGGAACTCCTCGTTCGAAGTCTCCTGCAGGTCAATCCTGTCTATCTCTTCCTGCTTGTATCCGACTGCAAGCAGGAGCTGGGTCTGCAGGTATCTCTTCGCGTCCTCCTCACCAACCTCGGAAACTCTGGTCTCAATGTATTTTGACGACTTCCTGTAGGATTCCCTCATCTGCTCTATCATCTCCGGCGGAAGGCGCTTGTTTGTGGAGTACCTGCTTTCAATGTCTCCCTTGTGCCCCATGAAGAACATGCGCCAGGGATGCGAAATTAGTCCCTTGCTCTCTGCTATGTCGAGGCCGGTGGCAAAGTATGCCCTGAGCACGTAGGGTCTCATCTTCAGTCCAGCGGCGATTATTGCCTCACGGATGTCGCGTGTCACAAGAGCCGTCCGCAAGCATCTGTTCTTCCTTACCCCTCTCGGATCAAACTGAAGAAGAGGAGAGTTCTTGCCGAGTTGCTCACCTGAGCTTACACGATCCGCGAGATATTCCCCGATATACAATGCGCCTTCCTCCGGAATGAATGTGAAATACTGATGCCTTCCCTTGCTGAGCGAGGGTTTCACAGCAACTATGGATGGAATTCTCTCGAAATCCGGCTTGCCACCATCATGGCTCAATTCATTCAGGTCGCCTAATTTCAATCCTTCAGTGCCTTCGTAATTGCCCAGTGTTTCTGGCCTCAGGCCGGAGAATGCCATCATTGCTATCGCCACTCTTCCCCTCGATGATGCCTTCCTCAGTACCCTGCCGAGCTCTTCCCTGGTCGGAACCCGCTCATCATCTATCGTAGGTGTCAGGTACTCATTGGCTATGTTCACCTTCAGTTTCAGGTCAATGCCGTTGAACCTCACCCATGAAAGGACGACCTTCTTGAATCGGGCTATATAGGAGCCGGCCTTCCCCTCCTTCTCGAGCTTCCGGACAAAGTCCATGAAGCTGTCCTGGAAACCTTTCTTCTTTGCAGCCGAAAGCATCCTTTCAGGCGTAGTACGGTTCAGCTCGCAGTAATGGCCGAGGCTTCTCAGATAAACTGTTGCGGTCAGGACGGATTTTGCCTTCAGGTTGTCAAACCATCTCCTGACCTGCCGGTCCTCCAGCATGCCGGAATACTTACTTTCGAAGGGCATTGGTATACCGAAATGCATTTGGGTAGATATAGTACTCGATTATTACATTATGCGGGCCCGCCGGGATTTGAACCCGGGACATCTGGCTTTCTTCTTCATGAGCCTTCATTAGAAGGCCAGTGCTATATCCGTACTAAGCTACGGGCCCGGAACTGATGTAACAGCAGCCCGTTTAAAAACGTGCTTATATCCGCTTGCAGTCTGTCTCGTCGCGGCCTGTCTGCACCCGCTCTCACCGGATGCGGTTAATCCCCGTGTGCATTTGCCTGCTTTGTCAGTGTATTCTATTAAGATAATAAGAATAAGCAGGAAGCAGATGCCCCCTTAATGATTCTTGTAACTAATGATGACGGTGTTTACAGCCCTGGGATTATAGCCCTTTCCAAGGTGCTCTCCAAAATAGCAGAAGTGAAGGTTGTTGCCCCCAAGGGGGCTCAGAGCAGTTCAGGCATGAGCATCACATTCCACAGGCCGGTTAGGATCAGCAGTGTGAAATTGAAAAACTACGAGGCAACGGCCATTGGAGGGACGCCCGCGGACTGTGTTTTTGTCTCGGTCCACAAACTTGTAAAGCGCAAGAACATCGACATGATTGTCTCCGGAATCAATGTTGGAGGGAACATAAGCATGCAGTCTTTCTTCTCCTCCGGAACAGTATCTGCCGCCATGTCAGGCTGCGTAATCGGCATCAAGGCGGTCGCCTTCTCAAAGGAAATCAGCTCCGAGGATGAGTACCTGACTGAGAAGGAATTCGAGAACTCGGCGTGGTGGGCGGGAAGGATCGTCTCATACCTGATGAAAAAGGGCTTCCCTCCCGGCGTGGATCTGCTCAATGTCAACTTCCCTGTGAAGACAACAAAAACCACACCTGTCCGCCTTACGAAAATGGCAGGCGAGATGTTTGACGATTATGTTGTCGAAAGGAAGGATCCGCGTGGAAACAAATACTTCTGGCTGGCCGGGACAAAGAAGGTAAAGGCCGAACCGGGCACGGATCTCTTCACGGTGCTCACGCGTTCTGAAATAAGTATAACTCCCATTGGCATCGGCTCGATCCAGGCACAGGAGTCTTCCAGCCCTGAATTGTTCTTCAGGGAACTATTGGGCTGAAACACCGGCCGGCAAGCAGACGCCACGCTTTGCGCACCCATCTGATTTTCAGTTTTCCGCGCTATCCGCTGATCCTGGAGTATCCACCTCATCGATATCGCCTTTCGACTGCCTTGACTTCAGCGTCGAGATAACAGTAAAGCCAACAGTTGAAATTACAACAGAGAGGAGAGCAAGGACGTAGATATCTGTCGAATATGCTATTCCGCTCTGGAGTATCAGCACTGCCACTGCTGCGACTGTAATTCCCTTTGGCATTGTTGCCGCGAGCAGCTTGAAGTCCTGCCTGTAGGTCTCACGCCTGAACCTGCTGTAGAATGTTATGGGCAGGCCGACGATACCGCTCAGGAACCTGAGCAGTATGAATGCGGGGCCCATGATAATGGCCATAATCAGTATGCCGATCCAGTCATGACCTGTAATCACCTGGGCTCCGCTAGGAGGCGACAGGACCATGAAGCCAAGGCTCACGCCAACGCTGAAATAGAATATGATCCTGGAAAGCAGTTCGAACTCCTCATGAAACAGCATCATGCCTGTGAAAGCCTGTTTTCCTGTCTGCTGGGTCTCCGAATCAAGGCCGCGTGTTCTGTTTCCAGGGAAGAGATATCCCAGGAAAAAGCCCAGGTAAAGCAGCGCCACGAGTGAAAACAGGGGGGTTCCGATGCCAGCGAACGAAGTTGCAGGCTGTGTCTGGATTGTCTCATAAATCAGGAGCGCGATCCCCAGAATTATGCCATAGAGCATCATTCCTATCCTGAACTGCTTCTCTCCGAATTCCTTCGACACATCCTTGTCGACGAGCATCATGTCGTTCATCGAAAAGACAGCCGTTACCTTCAGTTTCCTTGTCGCCCTGTCTACTAGCTTCCTTTCTGTCACCATGACAATGAGCTTGGAGCTGACGTAGATTAGCACCGGAATGCCGAAGATAACAACCATCAGCGCAGGCCAGTGCTGCACAAATACAAGGACAAGGGAGGACCATGTGGTGGATAAGAATGAAGAAGTTGTCGGGTTTACATTCCCGGAGTATATTTCGTTGTAGAACAGCACCATGAAGAGAAGAAGCGTGATGCTGTTCAGTGTCGATTCGAGTTTGAGCACATTCGAGAGTCTTATCGTGTGCATGCTCGATGTTCCCTTCTCATGGGAAAGGGTCGACATGTGGTCCACATAGGGTATGACCACCGCCGCAGAAGTCTCTCCCATGAGCGTTCCGAGGAGGGCTCCGTAAATCCACGGCCATCCGAAGACAGCCTCACAGATGTATCCGAATATTAGCGCGCCCGGAAGAATATCCACGAACGCCATGGCGGTGGATGCGGCGAGTATTCTCACCCCTTCTCCGCTGAATGATCTTGCCTCCCATCCGAGCTTCAGTCCCATGCCCACAAAAACAAGGACAAGAACAAGGTGGGTTATGAGCGGTGTCGTGAAATCAATCACAAAAGACACGAAATAGCCCGAAGTTGTGATTACATGGAAACGGACAAGGACAGCGAAAAGGAAGCCCACGAGGAGAAGTGTCGCCACCTGAAAAGCCACTCCTGAATTGAACTCGTAGATGGCGAAGGCGAGTATCGAACCCATCAGGATCATGTAAGCTGCCAGGAGAAGAATTGTGTCAGGTGATGGAAACAGAGCTGCCATGTGCCGACGTCCCAGACCATAGTCATTCCCGTCCCTAATAAATCTAATTGAGATGCCCAGCACCCAGGCTCAAATATGTGCGCATCCGGAGGAAGTGAAAAGCCGGGGCACATCAGTTAGACTGGGTAATTTTCCTGTATACGGCAGCGACCCGCGCTGCCTCCGCATCTGCTGAAAACCTTTTTGAATAATCCAGCAGTGCCTTCCTGTCAGTGCTTCCCGCAAGTGAGAGCTCAATCCCCTTTGCAAATCCCTCCACGCTCAGCTGGCAGTAGGAGACAGATTCTCCGTAGAGTTCCTTGTAGACTGGTATTGGATTCACCAGTGCCTTGGTCCCGCATGCCATCGCTTCTGCCGGCGTGAAGCCCGCTCCCTCATCCTCTGTCGCATGGACAAGCAGGTCGGCGTGAGAAATGTAGTCGACGAGAGCCTGGTCCTCCCTCGGGCCGATCTGATGTACCTTTCCGCCTCTGTCGGCAATTGCCTTCAGTTCAGTGTACCTGCGTATCCAGTTGTTTACAGGGCCAATGTGATACAGTTCGACTCCTTCAAGCGAATTTACCGCACCGTAAAGTATGTCATATCTCTTTCTCGGGTTGTAATCCCCCACTGTAACAACGTGCTTCAGACCGTCCTGCGGATAGGGGGACTGTCCAGTAGACGGCTTGAAGCAATCCTGAATCCCGAAACCACAGACCTCCACTTTGGACATGTCTATGCCAAGCTCCCCCAGCTGCCTTCTTGTGTATTCCGTGTAGACTATCAGCACAAGTTCATCCAGTCTGTCGAACATTAGCCTGTACCCGATCCTTTCCCTCCTGGTCTTCATAAAAGTCTCCCTGTGGTAGAAAGGGATCAGGTCGTGTATTGTCGCCACATTTGTCTTTTTCGTTATCACATCGGGGGAGAGTGAATGTACGACTGGGCAACTTGTCCTGATGAACCACGAAAGCAATTTCTGCGAAAGCAGGCCACCTGCGGGTTTCCCGCCTATACTCAGCTCAAATTTCCTAACACGGTGCACCTTCACAGGAGTCCCCGTCCGCTCAAGTGCAGAAACAAGTATTTCGGAATACCTTCTGATGCCGGTCATTCTTTTCGTGTATGGATAAATAATATCCGCAAGCGGTGCGGGCTCCAAAATACGTCAGTCTCCGGTACTTGATTGGAATATGAATAATAACATTTTGCATGTGGGACAGGTCTCTTTATCCTGCGCTGTCCGCAGAAATGTGAATCTTCCATGGAGCAAGGGATTTTTAACCAAATCGGCTTAGGTCATCCCAATGAAGGTCTGTGTCATTGGAAAGGGAAGGGCGGTCATGGAAGACACTCCTGTTCCGACCCCGGGGAAGAATGATGTGCTCATTTCAATGAAGGCGTGTGGCATATGCGGCACAGATCTGGAGAAGATTGCAGGCAACTACCCCTCAAGTATTCTAGGCCACGAGGCTGTCGGGATCGTCGCTGAGACGGGAAAGGATGTCGAAAATGTTTCAGTTGGTGAAAGAGTGTTTCCGCACCATCATGTTCCATGTTATGAATGCCACTTCTGCCTTAACGGCAGCGAGACAATGTGTCCTCATTTTTCAAAATCAAACATACATCCCGGCGGACTTGCAGAGTTTTTCGTCATGCCTGCCTGGAACATTCGGCATGGCGGCCTTTTCAGGCTTCCTGCTTCTCTGACATTCAGGACTGGAACGCTTATTGAACCACTCGCGTGTGTTATCAGGGGCCTTGAAAAGCTACACCTGAATGAAGAAAGCACAGTTGTGGTAATTGGTGCGGGCCCCGTCGGGATGTTACAGATATATGCGCTCAGGGAAACTGGTGTGAGGAATATACTGGCAATGGACGTGGCTGAAGAGAGGTGCAAATTCGCAGAAAAGCTGGGTGCATCCGCCGCCGGAAAGCCTGGGGAAAGCATGCTGAAGGCGGTAATGGATTTGACAGAAGGCAGGGGGGCTGATTCGGCGGTGGTTGCAACAGGCCATCCGCAGGCAACCGAGGCAGGCATCGCATCACTGAGGAAAGGGGGACGTCTCCTCCAGTTTGGACTCCCTCATCCAGGGACAAGGCTGATGCATGACACTTCTGAAATGTTCACCAGGGAAATACAGCTCCTTAACACGTATTCTGGAATAGAACGGGACGTTGGAAAAGCGATCGAAATGCTTGCTGCGTCGGGCAGCAGGGCAGATGCCATAATATCGCATTCATTTCAGCTGGAGAGGGCGCCTGAGGCATTCGAACTGGCGGAGAAAATCATCGGGTCAAGGAAGATAATCATCGAAAACTGAGTTTTCCGCCGGCCATGCCAGAAATGTTCATCCTTCGAGCGTGAAGTAGA
Organism: Thermoplasmata archaeon; assembly: GCA_021817225.1. Taxonomy (GTDB): domain Archaea; phylum Thermoplasmatota; class Thermoplasmata; order Sysuiplasmatales; family Sysuiplasmataceae; genus JAJZXY01. Next base: position 4,960 of record JAKAVR010000036.1, on the reverse strand, counting down.
GCCGCCTGTTGCTCTTCCCCTTGTTCTCGAACTTGAGCGGAAGGACCTTTTTCACTTCGCCCAGGTTCTTCACATGCACTCCCCCGTCCGCCTGTATGTCGAGTCCCTCAATTTCGACGATCCTGAATGTATCTATATCGGGCGGGGCTGCTCCGGCAAGCTTTACGACGTCGGGGATTTTCACCGCCTCTGCTCTTGGCAGGAAGTAAGTCTTTACGGGCAGGTTTCTGGAAACTGCATCATTCACCATCTCAACATACGAATTCATCAGTTCCCTGTCCAGATTCTCCAGGCTGAAGTCAATCCTGGACTCGTCTGGTTTGATCTGATTGCCGGTTATGAGCGCCCCCGCCTGTCTGTTGAACACAGCGCTGAGGGCATGTGCGGTGGTGTGCATCCTCATTATCTTGTATCTTCTGTCCCAGTCCACGGCTCCGTGAACTGTCTCGCCTGCCTTCAGGCTGTGCTCAGGTTCCAAGACATGCGCAATCTTGCTTTCGCCTTCTTTCAGCGTGTCTTCGACCCTGAATCCGTTTAAGGTTCCGCTGTCACCCACCAGCCCGCCACCACGCGGGTGAAAGGCAGTGGCTTCAAGGTAGGCCCTGTTACCTTCAACGCTCTCTATTCTGCTGTCAAACTCCCTAATGTAAGCGTCTTCCCAGTAGATTTTCCGTACCATCGGCTCGCCTCAACTGCCGTCCCAGCACTTTCCAGCTACCTTGTCGTACCATGCGTTTACGTATTCGCCAGTGCTTAGCTGTCTGCATGTATAGTTTGTGTCGCAGTAATCGCAAAGCTCTTCGTTTCCGATGACCCATCCCGTCCCGGGGTCCATGTCTGTCTTGAGTTCGACCATCTCTTCCGAAAGCCCCGAAGTCAGTGTGTCGAAAGGGTTGCTGGTGCACTGGTTGCAGCCCTGTTGACATGGGTAGGGCTCAACTGTATAGAAAGGGCCCGTTGTTCCATTGGCAGTGTCGTGATAGTCGCAGAACACCGCACACGACTGCTCGTTCGAAAGCAATGCTGTGACTCCCGGAGGGAGGAAGATGTTGTAGGCACCCTTCTGGCCAATATTGTCCACCTTTCCGGAAGAGATCCAGTCTGTAAGCGCTTTGGCTATTTCGGAATTAGAGATTGTTGAAGCCGGGTCCTCCTGTATTATGACATGCCCCCCAAAAGTTCCAATTCCCACGTTGTACTGCTTGAGACCTCCGGAGTAGCTCCCGTTGCTCTCGATATCCCTTGTTGCCCTGTCCACATCACTTATCCAGGTGGCGTAAGTACCGGCTGCATAGTATTTCCCCCAGAATACGTTTACCCAGGTGAAGCCGTTCTGCCAAAGGGGACCGCCATTGTATTTCAGTGCAGGAGTTCCCTGTCTGACAGAAAACCGATGACCGCACGGCCTTGCGTAATGCCACACACCAGACCGCTGGCTGTCGTATTTCAGGTTGTATCCGATAATGGGTATTCTAAGGGTGCTCACTGTCCCCCTCACGCCTACGTGGTCGAAGTATGATATGGTGGCACCGCATAATGGGCAGGTCGTGATGCCACTGCAGTTTTCACAGGTCTTCATCGGCCCTCATTATTTGGTATGATTATTTGAACATTGAGCGTGAGGCGCACAGTGCACGGCAGCGGGTCGCAGGTGACTGCTCCTGCAACATCCCTCCGGCGGGGATGTCCGTAGCATATGAAATTCAGGAAGAGGAATCTCTTCCAATGCTGCCATTCCCACCACCCTTTTCTGCAGCCATCCGGTGCAATCATGCGGAAGGAGAATTCATGGCTTGAGTCAAAGCTTCTGTGCTAAAATAATTAATATCGGGGCTGGGATTTGGTCGAGGGTCGCTGACTTCATGGTTGGTCCTCGTCTTGGATTTACATTTTTCAGATTCCAATTTTCAAGGGCGCTCTCCACCGTCACTTGGGCGCTGTTTATGGTTTTTTTCACCTGGAGGGTAATCGAGGTCTATCATTCTGTCTTCCTTGTCGGATTGATTCCTACCATCAACCTGCTTGTGGATATTCTTGCTTCAGTACCGATAGGTCATCTGATCGACAGAAAGAACAACACAATCCTCAATTTCACAGCCTCCATTCTTACAGCTGCAGGTTTCTCACTTTTTCTCTTCGGCTTTTCGGTCTATGCCGTGTATGCAGTCGCTGCTATCACCAGTTTTTCCACTTCGCTGAAAGCAGACTCCTTCTCGGCGATAATAAAGAAACATGTAACTGAAACGGGAATAAGCAAAGCAACCTCATACCAGCAGGGGTTTACGAGCGTCTCCACACTCATCGGATTTGCAGTCGGCGGTCTTTCGCTTGTATTCATCAGCGAGTATGCACCGTACCTTCTTGTTTCAATAACTGCAGTGGCAGTGGTGTTGTCCTTTCCTGGGGCTGAGCAGTCTTCAATGCCTTCCGCTGAGAAACAGGGCCAGGCTGGATACAGGGATGTGTTTTCGTTTTTCAGGAAGCTAATAGGATTTCTGTTGCTCGGTCTTGTATTGAACGGGTTTATAGTCACGCTGGATGTCTACGGCTCAGGTCTGTTCAACCTGTATCTTCACACTGGTCCATTGCTTTATGCTGTCTTTGTTGCTTCCCTTCCCGCAGGCATGCTGATCGGCTCAATTGGGGCCAACAGGCTTATAGTCAAAATTGAAAGACCGCGCATAGGCGCCGGCCTCATGATGCTCTATCCGCCGGTATTGGTCATCCTCGGTCTGAGTGGTTCTGCAGTTATAGATATAGCGGCAGTTCTATTTCTTGGTTTAATCTTGCCACTGATAAATATACCGATGATAGCTCGTCTCGTCAAGTTTACTCCCAGAGAGATTTTCGGGCGAGTGATGGCTTTTGTGAAAGTTTTCCTCGGAAGCTCCACGCCTGTGATGGCCGCCTTCTTCTCACTCGTTTCTGTAGCCTTCCCTCCAAAGACGATATTCCTTGTCGCCGGGCTGATATTGATACCGATATCCATTGCAAGCTTCCGAGTAATCTCAGATTACTATTCGGTGACTACCCCAAAATTGCCGAGTGCCGCATAAGTGTCGTGCACGGGCTCGGGTGAAGGCAACGCCACAAATCCCCCAAACAAAAACAACTTATCGCAGCATCCAGATCGTTGGGTGCTGCATATACACATCAACCTTCCCGTCTCATGCGTGGAATGAGAAGGTCAGACTCCCCGTTATTCCTGCTCCCACCAGGGGAAGATTTAAGGCAAAGTCATTATACAAGTCAGATAACCCTCGGTGCTCCCGTAGTGTAGCGGCCAATCATCTAAGCCTCTCGAGCTTGGGACTCGGGTTCAAATCCCGACGGGAGCATTTTCGAAAGCGGACGAAGCTGTCCAGATTGATAATAGTCGTGATTTCAATCTCAGAATTCACTGAGTCTTTTTTCTTTTTTCTCCTGCGAACAGGGAAACGGCAGCAGCAGTTTGCTGCTCTGCCATGGAACCAATGCACCAGCTGCTTAATGCCACATGCAGTTGGTTCCTTTTACTTCGCGTGGCAAAAGTTGGCAGAAATGTTTTAAGTCTGTTGTGGTATCCAATAAGATCATCGAAGGGACCTTCAATGGATTGGGGAATGAGTAACCGGATTTCGAGAATGATCAAGCCATCCACAGGACGCTCCGTCATGCTTGCATGCGACCACGGATACTTCATGGGACCGACTCATAAGCTGGAAAACCCGCGCAAGACGATTGAACCGCTCCTGCCTTTTGCCGATACACTGGCTGTTACAAGGGGTGTTTTGCGGACATCGGTGGATCCAAAGTGGGATACGCCCATCCTGTTGAGAGTTTCTGGTGGAGCGAGCATTCTGAAGGAAGACCTGAGCGACGAGGAAATAACGACTTCTATGAAGGATGCCGTAAGGCTCAATGTGACATCCGTGGCGCTTTCAATCTTTGTTGGAAGCAACCACGAGAAGCAATCACTTGTCAATCTCTCAAGACTGGTGGACGAGGGAGAAGAATATGGGATGCCTGTCATGGCCATAACCGCCGTCGGCAAGGAGCTTGAAAAGAGGGATGCAAAATACCTTGCACTTGCCTGCCGGCTTGCCGCCGAAATTGGTGTGCAGGTTGTCAAGACCTACTACTGTGAAAACTTCAGCAGAGTAGTTGAAGGCACGCCAGTTCCGCTCGTGGTTGCCGGGGGACCCAAGCTGAACACGGAGATGGATGTGTTCAATCTGGTGCACAGCGCGCTCGAGGACGGTGCCGTGGGAGTGGACATGGGCCGAAACATATGGCAGAGCGAACATCCTGTCGCGATGATCAGGGCGATCAGAGCCATTGTCCACGAAAGAGCTTCCGTGAAGGAGGCACTGCAGTTTTTCGAAGATGAGAAGAAAGGGAAAGGGAAGAAGGTCGAAAGTCACGCGCATGTCTGAACACGAGCAAGCGGATTTGTGAGCTTCAGCCAACTTCCTTTCACTGGTATCATATGCCGCCAAGACTGGCGATCGCCTGCAATTCGCGGCTGTCTTTCCATGAAAACAATTCAGGCTTGTTTTGGTCACTCGTATCCCCAGTTGGTACTTGCAATTCACTGCTCCGGTTTGAACAATCTCGGGCATGTGTCCTGCATCACCAAATATGCGTCTTCATTGGCCATTCCGCCCAGTCCCTCCCGCAACCATCCTATTCAATCAGATGCACACTCTCGCCGGGGCAACGTCTCGATCACTTGCACATTTGGGCTGTAATGTGTCATGGCTATCGTCACCTGTCATCTCGTATGACGTGGATGTCGGAGGGATGAATGACAGATGATTTCCCGACACAGGGGTAAGTCCCGGCCAAGAAGAGCGCTGGTGCAGTTAGAAGGGGAAAAATCGCACGGCAGTTTATAACGAGCCGTTGCCGACAGGCATTTTATTTATGGGCAGGTAGATCGTTGATAACAACAGGAGATGAAACGCATATGCCCATATTA
>JAKAVR010000035.1 GCA_021817225.1 Thermoplasmata archaeon | reverse complement strand
CCATACTCCCCTCCGGCTCGTTCGAGGGAACGGCGGAGGAATGTTTCGAGTGTGCTGCCTTCGCATACCTGCGGGACGTCTGGTAAGACAGTGCTTCAAGGATTAACAAAATCATGTACTAGTAATCCTCTTGTAGCCGAAAATCAGCCTAGGCTTCATCGAAACAAACCTGATTGAATATTCCTGGAATGGCGTACCTCTCCTTTTCAATGAAGTGACAATCACAATGCGATCTATGACCTGGTCGATCAGCTGGTTTATTGAAAAAGCGGTTACAAAGGAAATGTAAGAGGGGAACACTATGTTTGAGGCAACAGAGAACGGATCTGCCTGCATTGCGTATCTGCCACGCTCAATATGCGTCAGCATTCCCGCTTTCATCATCCTGTTCAGATAGACCTGCGAACTGGCAATGCTCACACCCGCGATCACAGATACTATGCGATTGGTCACAACGGGATTACCTGATTCTGCTATCCCGTCCCTGATCTGGTAGATATTCACTGCAGTGGAGAACTGTATATTATATATTTAATGCTTATACATAACAGAACTGTTACTGATAAGTGCAAATATAAAGCATGAAATTGTCGGTCACATAAACCTTCACAGAAAACATCAGACTTCCGCTCATGCCGCCATTAGTCGTATAAAAGCCACTGCTTCGCAAGGGGAGAGAAGAAAGGAAGTGTCAGGCTGGCTCCGGCACATTCCAACTCCCTGTATATCGGTTTCGAGGTATCGGAAATGAAGCCAGAAAAAGAGGCCTTGGTCAAAGGCAGTCTGATTGCATGTATTGTGCTGCCAATGCAATGCCTGAATAGTAGGCGTTCCCCTTTTAGTTCACTCGAATGTACAGTTTAGCTACTGAATGTTTATGGCTGTCTGAGACAAAATGAAGGTCGATGTGCCGCGGGCTGTCATGCTGGATTGGATCAGACTTCAAGACGGAGTTTGGTATCACTTGTATTATAGCTGAATTGAATCAGCAGCGGCATGAAACAGGAGCGAAGCGTTGAAAGCGCCGGCGCTGGCAAAGACAGGGATGACCTGAGGGGGAATGACAACGCTCCAGAGATATGGGAGAGGGCACGTTCAATCATGTCTCATAACTGGAGGAATGAATTTGGATACACTGCTCCAAACATCGAATCGTATCCGGCCTGCTGGCTCTGGGATTCCTGCTTTCATTCGATCATCTGGTTGACCCTTGGCGATCAGTCGAAAGCAGTCACCGAGCTATCGTCCGTCTTCAGATGGCAGCTGGAGGATGGCTTTGTGCCGCACATGGGTTTCCAATTCAATCCAGGTGCAGCCACATCGGATTGGAGGCATCCGGGCCATTCAGACATAACGCAACCGCCGATGTTCGGCCATGCGATAAGGATGCTGCACGAATCCGGCATCGATGTCACCAGTCTGGCGGAGAGTGCGACGGCTGCATTTGATTTCCTGATGGCCCGCAGAAGGTCGAAGGATGGCATGCTGTTCATACTCCACCCATCGGAGGCGGGCTGCGGAAGCTCTCCGCGCTGGGATTCCTGGGCAAAGGGGAAGTTGGATCCTGTTTCCTGGAAGGAACGAAAATCGGAGCTTGCGAGTTTGCTCGTGTGCTCTTCCTCCGGATCATCGATCTCAAGCTCCCAGTTCATTGTTGAGTCGGCAGCGTTCAATGCGTTGACTGCTTTCAATATGATTGAGCTGTATCACGTGACGGGAAATGAGAAACTGCTGGAGCAGGCGGGATCTGTAATCACAGCGCTTGATGAGACGTGGGATGAGGAGCTTGGCACCTGGAAAGACGTGACTTCGGAAGTGAGGCAATCTTCCTCGGCAAGGACGGCGGAAGCGCTGCTTCCAGTCCTCGTCTCAAGAAACAAGCACGCCGTAAGCAAAGCGTTCAAGGACATCACAAGCGGCGGACGGCTTGAGTCCAGATTCGGGGTGGCGGGAACAGACAAGACGGAGCAATTCTTCGATCCGGGCGGTTATTGGAGGGGCGCGGGATGGCCACAGTTGAACTACCTGTTCTGGGTGGCTGCCGTTGGCTCGGGAAGAAGGGAAATTGCCGATGAATTGACAGCAAAGTCGTTGGGTGCGGCGACAGCAAGCGACTACAGCGAGTACTTCAATTCAATGACAGGCGAGGGCCTCGGGGCGAAACCACAATCCTGGGCTTGCCTCCCGATATGCATGCTTGACAAAGGCAAATAGATTTCATACATCACCACAGAGATTGTCGTGCGATGGTCAAGAATCATCTCCACTGCTTTGACCAATAGCGCTGCTATATGCCCCTTATCCGGATCGGAGTAAGTTTTTTGTCCGATTTGCAGGATTTCGGGCAGCATTATATACCCGGATCCCTATTCACGACCCGCGGGGACATAAATAAGAAGCAGGTGATTTTTTTATGACAGCCGATGGCAGCAGCTCTTTTGCAAAGAAAAAGAAAGGAAAAGTAATGTGGGCGATTATTGCCGTGGTGGTGGCCGCAGCCTTGATAGGCTCAGTGGTCGCCTATACGGTTTATAACAACAGCCAGAACAAAGTATCAAATATATACTTCTACAACTGGTGGGCAACGGATGGAAAAGTCGCCTTGACGAAGACAGTCGCGGCATTCCATTCCAAATATCCGCAATACCAGGAAGTTTCCACGCTCAAGCCGGGTGCAGGAGGCATAGCAGCTCGGCTCGCAATATTAGATCTTATACAATCAGGACAAGCTCCAAACACGTTCCAGGCAAACTTCGGTTCTGACATGATAAGCTACGCTGAGGCGGCGCCGCATGGACTAAACTCGTTTGTAAACATGACGCCGGTGGCTCAGTCAATGGGACTGATGACCAGTGCAGTGCCGTCGATCATCGATGCAGGCATGTACAACGGCACAATGCTTTCACTGCCAGTAGATACGCACAGGGCAAGCATGCTCTACTTCAACCCTCAGGTCCTGAGGGCACACAACTTGCCCATACCGACGAATCTCACACAGTTGCTCAATGAAACAGCCACCCTAAAGGCAGCCGGCCTGACCCCATGGATGGTCCCGGGGAACGACAACGGGTGGGACCAGCTCAACCTGTGGGAGAGCATTTTCCTTTCTCTTGCCGGACCGCAGCTGTACGATCAGATACCATATGGAACACTAAACCTGACAAACCCCACGGTTCAGAATTACATCTACCAGACAAACCAAATCCTGCTGCAATTCACATCGAACAACTACAACTACGTGGGTGCTTCGACCCTTACATGGTCTGAAGCGATAAGCCATGTCGTCAACGGCCAGGCTGCATTCCAGGTGAATGGAAATTTCTATGTGAATTACGCCTACGATTACCTTAACACAACAACATACCCTGCAATTGCACCTTACACAAGCTGGACAAATGTAACATTGATGGAGATGCCATTCCCGGGGACGTCGAATTACTACAACCTGGTAATTGACTCGGTTGCGGTGCCCACGGGCGCATCTTCCCAGTCGGGCCTGCTGTTCGCCAAGTACTTCAGCTCATTTGCGGGCCAGCAGATATTCACGAAGTGGAAGGCTGTTACATTCTACAACAATGTAACAAAGAATTACTACAACGATCCAGCGCAGTGGTCAGACTACCAGGCACTGCTCTCCACGCCAAGCAATGACTTCGTCATGAGTTTCCCAGGCGGACTCTTCCCAAGTGTATTCAGCGCAGTCGACACAGCCTTCACCGGACTTACGCAGGGCGGTGCATCCGACCTGTCTACATGGAACACCACATTCGCTACGCAGATGTCCAGTGAGAAATCCCAGTGGCTGACGGCCAACCGGATGGGTCTTGGTTTCTGGGGAACACTGTCGAGCCCGCTCGGCGGATACCTGCCGCCATGGGTAAATGCGACAGCGGCGGTATCCCATCGGACTGCAGCGAGCAGCAGTAGTGTTCAGGGAGCAACTCCGATCGCCGGCCAGCAGGCGCCAGCCGTTTCAGCCCCGGTGATTGCCCTCCGATCGTTGGGAAACCTGGTGACGGGTACATCGCTGCTGAAGGCCGATGTGGCTATGCAGTCGCTGAGACAGATGTGGGCGTGAGCGACGGGCAGATGGCAGATATTGACCGTAAAATCGTAAACTGAGACTATGAACAGAGAAAAACACGCCTCAGGAAGGCGCAGGATGACTTTCCTGTTCGTAGTCCCCACCTTATTTTTTGCAGGGTTCCTGTTATACTTCATAGTGTGGAACCTGTACTACTCATTTCTTGACTACTCGATAATTCATGCTCACAACCCGCAATTTGCAGGCTTCGGCACTTATTCATCCGTGCTGGGTGACCCGCTGTTCGTCACCGCCTTTGGAAGAACCATACTCTGGGTGGCTGTGTGCCTCGCGGCGACAAACGCGCTGGGCATCCTGATCGCTTCACTGATATTCTTCCTAGACAACGGGAAACTGAAATCAATCTACAACTCCCTTTTCCTCTACCCCATATCGATTTCACTGGCTGCTTCGGCCGTAATCTGGACATGGCTTTACAACCCGCAGGAAGGCATCAATTCAGTACTCACTGCATTGCACCTTCCCGCCTTTTCAGGTCTGTCCAGCCCCTCAACTGCCGAACTTAGCCTGATAATAGTCTCGATATGGATATACTCGGGCCTGTCGGCGATCTTCTACTACTCCTCATTTCAGGGTGTTTCCACCCAGGTGATCGAGTCTGCAAGGGCTGACGCGGCCAAGGCGCACACCATAGTCTTCAAAATACTGCTGCCAGAGGCAAAGAATGCATTCATAGTTGCCACCGTGACCATATTCCTGTTTGTTCTCAGAATGTTCAGCCTGCCCTATGTGGCGACCGGTCTCGACCCCTTCACAATGACTCTCTCCGAGCAGATGTTCAATTATTTCACAACGGAGTTCTTCTCGAAGGCTTCGGTGGTGAGCATCGTGGTTGTCATAATTGCGGCTGCCGTCATCGTGCCGTATGCGCTGTTTGGAGTAAAGAGGTGGATATCCGGTGATTAAGCCCCTGAAGCTGGCGAAGAAAGCAATTCACCACGCAATCCTGATCGTGCTCGCGGCCCTGTGGCTCATACCAGTTTACGCGATGCTTATTGACGGAATGAAATCGGCAGGAGGCGTGCTGACGACACCCATACTGCAGCCTACTGGCCTCTCTTTCACCTCGCTGATAGAAGTCTCCACCGCGCTGGAACTGCCAATCGTGAACAGCCTGATCATATCAGTAACGACCGCGGCGGTTTCGACACTCGTCGGCGCACTGGCTGCATTCTACTTCTACAAGGGCAGATCCTGGACAAACAACAGTGTGTTTGTCATAATCGCAATAGCCACGTTCATACCATATCAGATAACACTGGTCCCTGTAACTGAAATACTGTCAACACTTGGCCTGTTCAACACATACCCCGGCCTGATTTTCACCTTTGTGATATTCCATCTGCCGGGCGGGGCGCTGCTGATGACAATATTCATGAGCAATCTGCCGAAGAGCATCATTGAGTCGGCCAGGGCCGACGGTGCAGGCGACTGGGCAGTCTTCAGCAGAGTGGCATTCCCCCTAACGCTGGCGGGCGCCGTCTCAACATTCATACTCACGTTCGTGGAGGTGTGGAACAACTTCTTCATACCTCTCGTATTGACATCGACGCCCAACATGTACACTGCCTCAATCTCACTGCTTTCATACACCGGCGGCTACGGTACACTCTACAACGACAGTTTTGCAGCAGCTCTTGTAGCCTCGCTCATACCACTGCTTGTCTTTGTAATCCTCGGTAGGTATTTTATGCGCGGTTTCCTTGCTCTCGGAAGCGGATCGAAAGGGTGATTTGAAATGGTCAAGATCGTTCTTGAGAATGTCACCAAGATATTCACGAAGAAGAAGCAAGAGAACAAGGTGCTGGATGATATCACCTTCGAAGTCGCGGATGGCAATTTCTTCGGCATAATAGGGCAGAGTGGAGCAGGAAAGACGACACTCCTCAGGATAATTGCAGGTCTCGAAGGACCGACTCATGGAAGGGTCAAGTTCGACAATACAGTCGTCGCCGAGGAGGGAAAGATCATGGTGCCGATAGAGGAAAGGAACATCGGCATGGTATTCCAGACCTGGGCGCTCTATCCGCATCTCACAAGCTATGAGAACATAGCTTTTCCGCTCAGGGCGAAGAAGATGGACGAAAATGAGATTGAGTCCACTGTGCTGCATCTGGCAAAAATGCTTGGTATCGAAGAAGTTCTCGGCAGGAAACCCGGGAGAATCAGCGGCGGACAGCAGCAAAGGGTGGCGGTTGCGAGGGCGTTGTCCAAGAACCCGTCGCTTCTGCTTCTTGATGAGCCCTTCAGCAATCTCGATGCGACCATAAAGGACAATGCAAGGTCTCTCATTCGAACGGTGCAGAAGGAGATGCTCATCACAGCCATCATAGTTTCTCACGACCCTGCAGACATATTCTCGCTGGCCAGCGACACGCTTGCAATCACAGACGGCAGGAATGCGCAGATGGACAGGACCGCTAACCTGTACCACAAACCAAACAACATAACCGTTGCAAGGTCCATTGGTGAGATGAGCGTCGTGCAGGGTTTCCTGACGCGGGACTCCCGTAATGACGTGGAAGTGAAGCTGGGCGGCAGTTGCAAACTTGGCTTCAGGAGGGATGAGCTGATCGCAACAGCCCCGGGTAACAACTCGGACATAAGAGTAGGCTTCAGGCCGGAGTCGCTTGAGCTGCTGGATGAGAAGGATATTTCACTCAAGGGTTCGAATGATTGGGCGCTGATCGGCAACGGGGTTGTGAAGATATGCAGCTATTCCGCAGGCATTTTCAGGGTACTGATAAGGCTGGAAGGGCTGGAAGATGACATAGCGGTGAGCAGCGACGTGTCAATCGATACAGACAGCAGGATTTCGCTTTATGCAAAAAGGCATGACCTGAAGCTGTTTGACTCAAGAGGCAACTCAATACTTGACTACTCGACGAGGACCGAGAAGCAGGGCGGCCCGAACAACGAGCGAAGGTGGATCAGCGCATCCACATGATCAGAGGGTAAACCGCGGCAGTTTACCAGGGGATAGGACGATTCAAATGCAGGTGTTTCCTCCGGGGTTCAGGTTCGGCTGGTCACAATCCGCGTTTCAGTCGGAGATGGGAAACAGGCGGAACGTGGACACGAACACTGACTGGTACAGGTGGGTGCATGACAGGGATAACATGGAAGCCGGACGAGTCAGCGGTGAATTTCCCGAGGATGGACCGGGGTATCTGGAGCACTTCGGCGAATTCCACAGGGAAGCAGCGTTTCTCGGTCTCGACACGGCAAGGCTGTCCATTGAATGGTCGAGGCTTTTTCCCAGGGGGCCGCTGCCCGAGCCCGTCTGCCAGTCGGATGGAGACAACATAGTATCCATTGAGATAGAGAAAAAACAATTGCGGGAGCTCGACAGGTATGTTGACAAGAACGCATTGCGCAAGTATACGGATATTTTCCGTGATCTTCGCTCGAACAACTTATCCCTGATTCTCAACCTTTATCACTGGAGCCTGCCCCTGTGGCTGCACGATCCGCTCAAGACAAGGGATCTCGGCCCCGAGGCATCTCCCTCAGGCTGGCTTTCGAAGGAAATTGCAGGGCAGTTTGCGCTCTTTTGCGCATATGCAGCCAGCAAATTCGACGAATTCGTCCTGGCATATTCCACGATGAATGAGCCGAACGTGCTTTATCCGAAGTTCCCGCCGGGGTACTTCGGCGGTGATATTTCGAGGAGGGTCGAGTCAAACTTCATACAGGCACATGCCAGAGCATACGACGCCATCAAATCAGTTTCTGAAAAGCCAGTAGGCATAATATCGGGAGCACTGTCATACATGCCGGAGAAGCCGGAAGATGAAGCGGCGGCACAGCAGGCACGTGAAGAGCGTAGATGGCCATTCTTCGATGCACTTACATCCGGCAGGAAGGACAATGCGGTCAGAAGTGATCTGAAAGAAAGGCTTGACTGGATTGGACTGAACTACTACACCAGGTGCGTTGTTCACCGGACTGACACGGGCTTTTCGGAGTCGGATGGCTACGGCAGGAGATGTGCAAGGAACTCAAAGAGCAGGGCTGGTCTGCCCACTTCGGACTTCGGCTGGGAAATATATCCTGAGGGACTGTCAGAGGTGCTGGAAACATTCTGGAAGAGATACGCTCTGCCGCTCTGGGTGTCAGAAAATGGTGTGGCGGACGAGCATGATCTCCTCAGGCCTTACTTCATCACTTCCCATCTTGCACAGGTCTTGAAGTCTCTTGAGAAGGGGGTGGACGTGAAGGGATACCTTCACTGGACACTTGTCGACAATTATGAATGGGCTGACGGCTTCTCCATGAAGTTTGGCCTTTCATCATTCGACAGCAAGACATGCCGGCTTCAGCGAAGACAAAGCAGCCTGGCGCTGAGAGAGATTGCTTTGGCAAGGGGGATTACAGGCAGGATTGAGAGTTTACTCAATGCACCCGAAAAGCGGGTCGAAGAATGACGAAGAGCATCCTATTGACAGGATACTGACGCTGGCACAGGCTGTATTTGCGACGTTTACACTGCCCTTTCAATTCAAACAGATGCTGCGGCATAAATATCCTTCACAGCTGCGAGATCCCTCAGGGCTACCGAAGGATCCATTGGAACTGGGGTGTCTTCCCGGACACTTTTCAGGAAGCCTGAAATCTCTGTGTCAAATGCATCCGCGATATCAATGTCAACTGGCTTGCCATTCAATACCGGCAGGCCAAATGCGTACCGCTTGCCTTTCATGAATTTGAAATCTACCGTTGGCCTGGTGTTGACATCCTCCACGATTGTTCCCTCAGTTCCAACGACTTCAAAAGCTGGTACCTGGGGAGCATACGGATAACTCCAGCTGTAGTAAAGGAAACCAATTGCGCCGCTTCTGAAGCTGAAGATGGACATTGTTGTGTCAGTCTCTTCTATCGGAGCAATGCCCTTTGACGAAACTGCCTTCACGCTGGAATATTCGCCGCCAAAATTAAGAAAGGTGTCAATGAAGTGAACTCCACCATCGACAAGCGCGCCCCCTCCCATGGTTTCCTTCCTGACCCTCCAGCCCGTCCCGCTGAATAGCCTCTGGTTCCTCACCAAGACAGACAGAACACTGCCTATCTTTCCCGAGCGGATCGCTTCAACGACCCAGTTTGCCGACGTGTCGAAGTAGTATTGCTCAGCCACCATAAATTTCACTTTCTCATGCTTCCCTGCGTTGATCATCTGCACTGCGTCTGTTATCTCAGTGGCAATCGGCTTCTCAATCAGGACATGCTTCTTCCTTCGCATGCACTCCACCGCAATTTCCCTGTGCATGTTGTGTGGAAGGACGATATCCACTACATCCGCATCGGAGGTAAGGGCGGTTGGCAAATCGTCATAGATGCGTGAGATGCTGTAATTTCCGGCGATCTCCTTTAGCGCATCAGCATTTCGAGCAAATACCTCTATGTCAACATCCATTCTGCTCAGAGAATCCAGATGGAGCCTGCCAAATCCGTTTGCTCCTATCAGTAGGACCTTCATGTGCCAGTGCAGAATATACGCGGATAAAGATTTGAGCCCTGACTCCCGCTGATTTAGAGGACCGGAACAGTATGATATGGAATTATGCAGTCCATTGAAGAAGCGGCAGAAGAATGGAAATTCATGGCTGGGAAAGGTTGGATTGTGGCGTTACCTCAGTCGAGCCAGGAGCGCATTTACAGATGCTACGCCTGGAACAACTTTCTGTCGCAATTACAGAGAGCTTGAAAAACACTATGAACAAATTGCGGGAAACCACAAGATAGACTATGAAAGGTTCGTTGTCGCAGGTTCTTCAATGGGAGGGGCACTTGCAGCACAGCCGTACCTGGACCGGCAGATTCCATGCAGGAGGTTCATACTTGTCTGGCCCTGCATCAAGGCACCGGCAGAGCTTGAAGAGTCGGTTAAGGAATTTGCATCGGAAGGGGGAAAGGGATACGTGCTTGTCGGAGACAAGGATTCGGGATGCATCGAAGGGGCAGGGAAGCCGGCCGAGTTGCTGAATGCGAATGGTGTGGAATGCAGGATTGACATTCTGGAAGATGTGGGGCACGAGTACACAGACGGTTTTCAGCAATATGTCGAAGCATTGCTGTCCTTTCTCCTTGAGTAACGACTCTCTCCAAGCCCAGTACATCCTGTGGTGGTTTGCATCCTTACTCAAAGCACGGAATTGGAGTAAGTGTCTTCAGCGCTTCTTCACACCAGATGGGCGTTTGACCCGGTTCTTCTGCACGAGAGGCGCCCTGGACCTGAGAGTTTCCCTGACCATCTTCGAGGGTGCCTCGAGCAGCCAGAAGATATTGCCATCGGGATCGGCAAATTTGCCAATTTTACCCCATTCCTCCGCCCTGACAGGCTCTGGGAATTCAACCTTCCTCTTTATCATCCGGGCGGAAAGTCTGTCAATATCATCAGTCACAAAAGCGATGCCGGTATCGCCTGGCTCGAGAGGGGCAAACCCCTGGCACAGATGAAGGACAAATCTTTCGCCAGGAGGCGCAATCATCACGGCGTGCCCCGAGCCACCTATGGTTTGGGTGGCAAAGCCAAGACTGGTCTTCCACCATCTGGCTGATCTCTTGGCGTCGGATACAACCACAGCAACGTCTGCCAATGCGAGCATACGACAAGCCAGCCGGGTCAGATGTTTAAAGCTTGCCACCAGTCAGCCGATTACCAGAGGCCGAGCCAGGGCTCGGCAGGAGGATTTGAATTCAAAAAAGAAGGCAATCATGCCATGAACATCTTCTTCACCGCATTGAAGATGGAAACAAGTTTGTCCATATCCGACCCTTCTATTACATGGTACCTTGCTTTCTTGCCGTTATTGAGCCTGAAGGATATCGCACCTGCGCTTGCGTATTTAGCGGGCCCCATGTATTTCAGGTAATCCACCTCCTTTAGCGCCTTTCGATCGATCCAGAAGTCGTTGGGGAAGTGGTCAGAAATAGTTCCAATCTTGAGTCCTTCCACCTCCTTCTGCGCCAATTCCTGAAGCGTTCTCCTCTTGACTACATCGTTGATCATATCCTGCGAGCCTCCCCCGAGGAGCAAACCCTGGCCGGGGAGGGCGCAGGTGAGGAACAGCACCCTGCTGGATGTGACAACAATCGTGTTTTCGGTGTACTTCTCCACAGAGAGGCCGCCGGGGCCCGATACAGTTGACTGCATTCTGTAAACAGGAGAAGCAAAAGCAACGATTTCCTCGCCCTGTTGCAGGCCAACCCCTTCATTCCCGAAAAGGTTCATGCCTTCCACGACCTTGGTGGCTCTTTTGCCGTACGTTTTGTCGAGCTGTTCCTTGTAGTAATTAATGGGGTTGCCGAGGTCTACCTGACTGACTTTTCTGTTTGAGTAATAAGCCGCCGCAAGAAACAGGAGAGGAAGAGAGGTGAAAAAGACGCCAATGTACAGGGGTACGCCTTTGCTCACCGCAATGCTGAAAACAACCAGGAAGGCAATAAACATGCAAATTAAGAAAACTGCGGTTCGTTTGAAAACAATCCTTGATCTGTAGACTATCCCGGGAGTAACACCCCCTGGACCCACTGCCTTGTCAACTGCATTGGCAATCCGCCCAGTGAACGTGTCGTTGTTTGCGCTGCCGCAAGTGGGGCAGCTGTTCAGTTCATCAGCATAGCTTGAACCACAGCCGGGGCACTTCATGCAGCATTGAATGAGCTTCACTCTTATCTACTGATTCTCGTCGGGCGCTACGGTGAGAATCGTGGTGTGAGGACCACTGAATTCAACTTAACGAGTCTGTTGTCCCCTAGGATTGAAAGCTCTGACGGAGGAAATTTATTTAATACAGGTCACTATGCGTTGAGTGAACCGGGAGCATGCCAATTCCGTTTTTTCTAGTTGCATTTTAACTTCACTTGAACCTGTTCAACTAAATTATGATTAGTTAACAGCGGCTTACGGGTAAGAAATTTATAGCCGAAAGGGGTGAAAGTAGAATTGACATCAGTTGCAACGGTGCCGTCGGGAACAGTCAGATCCGCTTATGGTTCCTACCATATAGTCACGGACAGGAACGGTAGGAAATACAGGGTTGGAGAGAGCCCTGAGGACATTACCAAGAGGGTGATAGGCTACAAGCTCACCAGAAGGAAAATGTTGTTGGGTGCCTGGATGTGTTTCTTCTTCGGTAGTGTGCTTGAATATGGCTGGGGAGCTGCTTCTTCGACCGTGATAAGTCATTATGGCTGGTCTACTGTTGCCGGGTTCTTTAATTATACCGTGTATGTGCTCTTTGAGGCTACGGTGGCTGCATACATCTTCTCCCGCATGAGGGAGCGTGGCCTGCTTTCTATCAGGAGAATGGCATGGCTCGGAGCCGCCATACTGATGATTTCATATATTTTCTTCGCCAATGCATTTGCCCCCTGGATTTCATACGCGGGGTATGCGATGACCGGCGGATTGGCGTCCGGTCTCGGCTATGCGGCTGGCGGAGGCATAGTAACAAAGTGGTTCCCTGAAAAGAGAGGATGGAGACTTGGCCTTGCGAACGGTGCATGGGCATACGGTGCTGTTCCATTCATCATTGCCTACTCTATTCCCAGCGTTTTCAACCAGGGCGACTTCCAGACGGTACTTTATGCGACAGGTATAATCATATCGATTGGCCTGCTCATAGCTTCGTTCCTCATATGTGATGCGCCCAAGAACTGGTGGCCTGCGGATGTTGACCCGTTGACGGTCAGTCAGGCAAAATCCAAGTCAAGGGAGCTCAAGGCAAACCCGCCGGCAGTAGCGCAGTTCACTCCCCAGGAATTCTTCGCCACAAGGCAGGGAAAGGCCCAGATAGCTTCCTTCACGCTTGCACTGGCAGCCTCTCTCTTCAACGTATCCCTCTATGCACCGTTCGGTGCCGCCATGGGATTTACTGGCGGAATTGCATTCACTGTAGGTGCTGCAGGTTTCGCATTTACAGATGGTATTGGGCGACCAGCTATGGGCTGGATTTCTTCGTTCATAGGTAGACGAAAAGCAGTCTCCATGTTCTATCTGCTGATGGGAATAGGTGGTCTTGGGGTCCTGGGTGCAGGGCTTGCGCACTCACCTGTCCTCTGGGCGGTACTCGCAGTGTTGACCGGTGCCGTTTCCGGATCCTGCTTTGTCTTTGACTGGCTGATCATCTCAGACTACTTCGGTGAGAACTATGTGGCAACGAACTGGAGTATTCCATACATGTTGAAGGTTTTCGGCGGGGCCTTCGGCGGCATAGGTGCCACCATACTGCTCACCCTTTACAGTGGAGGAACATTTGGAACTGTGCTTGGAATTTCCGGCGCTCCAAGTGTCACATTCTCAAATGCAGCATGGGCGATAGCATTCCTGATCGCGACGGTATTCGCTGTGGTTGCTGCAGGCCTGGTCTGGTTTGCTGAGAAGCAGCCGACGATTGAGGAGTACATCAAAGTAAGACAGAAGCTCGGACTGTCGGTGCCGTCGGGCGCGGGGCAGCCAGCCATTCAGGCGTCCGGCACCAGCGATGTTTCCGGAGGAGATGAGTGAAAATGGCCAGTCAGAACAACGAAGGGTATGTCCTTCACAAGGGGTACGTGAACGTCTCAGATACGGTGATATACGTACTCGGGTTCGTAATCATGGCAGTGGGGACGCTAATAGGCATCGTTGCCATCAGGATGACATCGCAGTCAGTGATGGCCGCGGGTCTCGGACTGCTCTGGGTAGGCATATTGCTTGTCTGGTTCAGCGGTGTGATAGGCAATAAGATAATACCAGAGGGCTACGGTCGCCAGAAGTAACCGGATCCCGGTGAAGGCATTGAAAACCTTTTACCATTCTCTTACAAACATTGTTTTGACTCAGTTTCTTTTCTACTTCCATGGTCTATACTTGGGAACAGGTGGTTCAGTCAGAAACAGCCCATTCTACTGCATCTTGATCTGGACCCGGGACCAATATGAGCTGCCGTAGAAACTTGCCCGCTGAGCGCAATGCATCTGGACGCACGGCCCTTGACTCCAGGTTGCGATGTCGCTCTGGAGTGAAGCGGCAAATACTCCCGAATTCCCAGGAAAATTCAGGCATTATCGGGTGGCAGGAAGTCTGTGACCGATGGCGTATGCGAATCGGCCGGCGCACCGGAAGCTGCTTCATGCGCTGACCTTTGGGTTGCCTCCTGCATTGCGGCAAGCCTCCTCTTTTCAATCTCGCGGGGCCCAAGCTTCAACTTCCTGGTGGCAATGCTCCATGTATGGCCGAAGGGATCCTCGACCATCGCCCTCCGGTCTCCCCAGTATTGGTCCGTTGGCGGCGTCACTGATTTCGCGCCTGCGGCTATGGCTTGCTGATAGAGCTTGTCTGCATCCTTGACATAGAGCCATATGCTGCCGGGAGAGTCTCCTATCCTCTTCGCGGAATTTGCCCCCATTTCGGGGAATTCATCCATAAGCATAAACAGCGAGTCCCCGACCTGCAGGGCAGCGTGCCAAATTCTCCCTCCGGGACCTATGTCTCTCTCCCTCTCCTTCGCCCCGAAGCCCTTAACATAGAAGTTTATGGCTGCAGCACCATCATGTACTATAATTGACGGAGTGATGGTATGATATCCTTTTGGAATTGGTTCAACTCTCTTGACCGTCTTTCTTGTTTTCTTATGCGGACTCTTCCTGGCGCTTTTCACTTTTCTTGTTTTGCGGGGGGCTTTCCTGGGCATGTCCGGGAATCGTGTTTTCAAGATAAAAGCATATCTGGGAATGATCGGAAAGCCCAGCCTGCTGGATGGCATGGCCGGTGTGAATCGCCTGGTCCATAAGCCTGAAGCGATTCGATCGATGACAAACGGTAATATAACGGCGGCAATTGCTCTAAAAGCCCTGCCTTAATCCGAAAGCTGCGCACCGCATCTCCAGCCGGTCGCTTCATGATGAAAATGATTATTAATCGACTATTCGTTATCCTGAGAGATAAGCCAGATGCCGATAAAGTGCCCAGAATGCGGGTCGGATAATCCAACAGGCTCCTCGTTCTGTACATCCTGCGGAAATCGGTTCAGTGCTACGCAGGCCACGCCTTCCCAGCCAAGGGCCAGCCAAGCTGTCACACAGACACCATCCCGGACAAGGCAAGCACCGAGTTCGAAGCGCAGAAAATTGGGTGCTGCCCTGACTGTTGTCGTGCTCGTTGTCGCCGCGGTTCTTTTTGTCGTGTACTATGAACAGCAGCAGTACAATATCACGCACACACCATTTACGGTCGAATTTGCTGCGGCGAATCTTCCAGCAGGGGGAAGCTGGTTTGTGAATGTTGGCACCAGAAACGTGAGCGCACTCACATCGCAACCGATAAGCGTCAGTCTTATCGACGGAACTTACGATTACACTTCATCATCCCTGCCGGTCGGCCTCTACGAAGGGGCGCCAGGCGCTGTGAAGGTCAGCGGCTCAAACGTGCAGGTCGCTGTCAGTTTCACAGCAATCCAACAAAGCATTGTAGATGTGAGCCTGGATATATACTACAAAGGCAGCACTTCGGGTTACTTCGGACCCTCTCCCCAGAACCTGAACGGCTTTACCTATCCTGCCGGGGGACAGGAGCTATATTTCATAAACTTCTCAAGCGGATCGTCAAGCACCCAGTACATCGACAGTCTTTCCGGAGCCACACCCGGTTTTGCAATATCCTCAATAAGCGCTGCCTTTCCGGTTAGCGTTGCTCCAAACGGCACTGAAAATATCACTTTCGATATCTCCCTTCCATGGGAGGTGTATGATGCACCAATCACGATTGTCCTTGTGACAACATGATCCGGTTGGCGCTTCCGGAATTTTCAAGAGGACAATTCGGTCGGACTCTCATGACCAGGACAGGAGCAGCTGAAGAGTCTTGTCTCGCTCAAGCGATTGAAATTCTCAGCCACGAATCGTGCTGTCCATGGGTCGCGACGAGTCAAACAGTGCATTCGCTCCTGGGTCGGCGGCATCTTATCAATGTAATTCATACGATTAAAACAAGGGACAAGCCGGAATCATTTAGGCAGCTGATCTACCGCCATGTAGCTTATCACAAAGAGCACAATCACGACGAATACCTCAAAGTAGGCGCCGCCAAGGGCGTCAAAAATAAATGCGATGAAGCACGCCGAGAATGAGAAATACATCGCATTTCTGTCATTTGTGATGAATTCGATTCCCGCGAAAATGGACAGCATTGCGAGAAGCATGTCGACGCCCGCTCCAAGCGTAAAGTGAAGATTGTAATCCGTTATTGCAATGAGAAAATTCACGAGGGCGACAATGAACCACACTATACCCGCAAAGGTCACTATCCCTTTTCTCGTTGAGTTGGAAGAAATGCCCTGCGTGTTTTGTTTTGTCGCCACGGGCGTTTCGCCTGGCTCGTCCGCCCCAACAGGAGTATACGCCAGGTGCATTTCGCTGTTGGTCTGCGGAGGTGGCTGATGTTGTGCGGCAACCGTTTCACTTTGCCCTTGTGATGGTGCAAGCTTGGCACCGCAACTGAAGCAAAATTTCGCCTCGGGCCCATTCTGTTCACCACACTGCTGGCAGAACAATTGATTTACCCCCCAATTTACCGACGATGCCTGTGAGGCGCCCATTCAAGCTGATGCGAACTGGACTAGGGCGACTGCAGCATCCGGGTCGCGTCATGCCCCGGATTGAATCAGTAAAGATTTAGGCTAATACATATAATTTATGCGAAAATTGAGCAGGCTTCAAGGCCGACCCGCATGCCGTCCATGTAACAGCCAGACCCAAGAAATCGGGTGTTTTCATAATTTCCTTCGAAGCAAGGGTAACGTGGTGGTATTCCCCGCTTTGAGCAGAAGATGCTTCTTTAATCCGTTTCTGATTTCGAAATTATTTGTGCCTCTGCATAAGTGCCGGCAATTCCTTCTGTACGTACTTGTCGTAGTCATTCCATTTATATCCTCTTGAAACTCACTTGATACTGGAATTCAAAAAAAGGGAGAATGTGAACATATGCCTGCTTTGTCGAGTGCAAGGGCTATCGGTGGAATCGGAGCGATACTTGTCATGCTGACATTCGTTCCCAGTGCGGGTGCGATATTCGGCATCGCCGGGTTCATCATGATACTTGTGGCAGTGAAGGAGGTCGCGGATGTGCTTGAGAACAGAAAGGTGTTCAGCGACATGATGACAGCCGTCATACTTGCGATAATAGGTGTTGCCGTTGCGTCGCTGGTGGTCTTCGCCACTGTATTCAGCGCGTTCCAGAATGGTTATTTCAGCAGTGGCTATCCCTACACACCTTCTACGACAATCACAACCGCTCAGTGGGTAGCATTCGGTCTGGCGATTGGGCTCGGACTTCTCGTTGCATGGCTCTTCTTCCTCTTCTCGTCTCTCTATCTCAGAAGGTCCTACAATGCCATAGGAGCTGAACTGGATGTGCACATGTTCGGTACGGCAGGACTCTTGTACTTCATTGGTGCCGCAACCGCCATAATAGGAGTTGGATTTGTGTTGCTGTTCGTTGCCCAGATACTTACGGCAGTTGCCTTCTTCTCAATCCCGGAAAAGCGCCCCGAAAAGCGCCCAATGACGACATCGGTTCCCCCGGTTTAGTCTCGGGGGACAGTGAAGATGAAAGTACTTGTCGCGTTTGCGAGCAAATACGGGTCGACAAGGGGAATTGCGGAGTTCATCAGGGACAAGCTCCGGGACGGTGGCCTTGAAGTTGACTGCCTTGACGTACGCGAGTCCCTGAACTGCATGAAATACGATGCTTTTGTGATCGGGAGTGCATTGTACGTGGGCCACTGGATGAAGGAGGCGAAACAGTTCATCACCCTGAACATAGGCATACTTTCTTCAAGGCCTGTCTGGCTCTTCAGCAGCGGACCGACGGGCGACAAGCAGGTGAATGCCAAGGGCCAGAGTCTCCTGGAACACGCAGTTTCCGGACCGGTTGACCTTGATGATATAGAGCGCGGGATCAATGTACGGGAACACAGGATATTCTTCGGCGCTTTCGATCCAGAAAATCTTGGATACTTCTCCCGCCAGTTCTTCAAGACAGACATGATGAGAAATGCATCGCTTGCTGGCGACTACAGGAACTGGAAGGAGATAGAGACATGGGCAAACGGAATAGGGCAGAGGCTCAAGGATGAGGCGCTTGCTCCAGTAATGAGATGAAGAATGAGTTTGCAGACGTTTGTTCGCCTGGAACCCATGATGATGGATAAAGAGAGGCAACTTCCCTGCATCGATCCACCCAGTTTGGCAGTGGCCGATTGCCAAGATGGGCTTCCAGCCTGTCCAGGAATGAATGAGTGCCGGGAGCAAAACCGACAGCGGTCCGGTAATTCATTTTCCTGCGCTCAAGTTTCAGCATTGTTCCCTCTCCGTCGGGATCGGCTCCCATCTGATTACCGCATCTTCGCCGGAAGGCAGCTCTGGCATGCGGTGAACCTTCCATTCGTGCTCAAAGATCCATGGGGGATCCCATGAAAGGATTCTGCCTGTAACTTTCGTCCTTAAGGCAACATTACACGAGGACTACAAGCATACCCTATGTCCAAACCTCAGGTCAGGCCGCATGTGATGCCTGCTGCTTTCCTGCACATGCTGCGCCTCGGGTTCTGGTAATTTCAACCACTTTTTACACCGACATAACTGTCTTGTACTGATTCTTCGAATCGAATCAGACATTCTGCCGGAGCAATTCGCTCAGGCCAGAATCGGTGGAGCCGCACTTCTTGTTTTGGCCCTGACAAAAAGTGTAATATAGCGATCGAGTCATTGCAGAAATCCATGCAGAAGCAGAGGGTTGTTTTCAGAAGCATACTGATCGTGGCCATCATGCTTCTTGCTTCGATGGCTGTGATTGGCCAATCGGCAGCAGGATCAGCATCGCAGACTGCGACAGCCAATGCAACGACTGGGCAGACAATCAAAGTAGGATGGTTCGGGACTTACATAGACACCCTGAACCCGTTCCTGTCTTATTCCGAGCTGACTGCTTGGATCAACATGAACGTATACCTGCCGCTTGTAAGCTATGATGCGGCCAACAAGACGATTGTACCTGCGCTTGCAAGTTCGTGGGATATAAACTATGCCAATCATACCGTCATCTTCCATCTGAATCCCTCTGCAGTCTGGTCCGATGGGGTCCCGGTCACATCAGCTGATGTTGTATACTCATACCATGCGTCCTCGGTTAAGAAAAGCCAGTGTTTTTAGGAAGTGATGCGCATCCCGGTAACGGGATGCATTCATGAAGGCGAAGATAAAGAGACCTGCGAGGGAGATGATAACGGGAACACTCAATTCG
>JAKAVR010000034.1 GCA_021817225.1 Thermoplasmata archaeon | reverse complement strand
CGATCTCAGCAACATTTTCGATCTCAATCTGTTTCCTCATGATGCCCATCTTGTCCTTGAAGAACGCCTGTATGTTTGATTCGATGTATCTGTAAGCGAGCCTTATATTCCTGAGAGCCTCTGCAGAGTTTCCCGATTTTGCAAACTCCACCGAAATGTCAAGATACTTCTTTCCTTCACTTATATCGACACTTGCGTCGCCTGAAAACTTGAGGAGCGATCTGAGCTGCTCTATCACCGGTCGCGTATCCTCATTCCCGGCAGGGGAAGCTGCTGCACTCCTGGCGGCCGGAATGCTTTCGCTCCTTACGGTCTGCCTGAATGAAACAGATGCAGCGGGAGGCGGGGGAGATGCGGCCCTGACAGGAGTTTCAGGTTCGTCATCCCTCTTCTTGCCGAACTTGAAATGGAAGCGCCCGGGTTTGTCACCGGCCGACTCTTTTTCAACATCCTTTGGCGGGAATGTCGTCGAGTCCTTCTGTGTTTGGACTGAGCCTGGCGTCTTTGCCTGAATTCCTGTCTTTTCGGATGCAGGAGATGCGCCTGCCGAGGGCGAATCCATGTCCTTCAGCGTCTTTTCGAATTCGTTGATAAGTTTTTCCGGACTCCCGGTGGAAATGCCGGATGCCATGTCATCAAAGTATGATGCATCCTGCGTGCCGACCGAGGGCACCGACTCAATTGCTTTGGGAACCTCTTCGGTGGCAGTTGCCTCATCGTCACTGAGGAATTCTGCACCGCAGCTGGGACATTTGTTCGCCGATGCATCCACTTCAGTATTGCACGCCGGACACTGGAATACTACCTGCTCATTCTTTGCAAACTGGACCCCGCATTTTGGACAGCTCGTGTCTTCCTCCAGAAGCTCGTTACCGCACTCGGGACAGACGTACTGCGATTTCGAGCCGTCGCCCAGGAGCTTGAGATCGGCACCACACACATCACAGGCCTGACCGCCAGGGGTGATCTTTGATTCGCATACTGGACAAATATCGTCAATTGACATTTGTGGGTTCCTGATGGTTTGATGAAATACAACTGCTCATATACTTTTGGAACTGATTTTCTGTCAATGCAATTTAAAGAGGAGGGTTGGTGGACTGCTGGCACCATCTGCGCCTTTATCCCGGGCTGTCTCCGCATGGGAACGCCAGCAGGCCGATAACCGGTCGAGCACGAGTGGCCATGCAGGGTGCTTTGCATGCCGCCGGGGCAAATTCCAATGCGGCCCCCCTATCTTCCAGGGTGGGTTCGTTCGTAAAAGCCGACCACGTCCCATTCCTCTTCTTTTTCAGGCTGCTTCTTCCTCACTATGATTCCCATTTCCGCGGCCAGATCCTGAAGCATTTCTCTTGCTTCTTCGCTGCCCTCAAACCTGTCCACCTTTATTTCGTAATCCTTGATTTTGCCCTTGAATGCACCAATGATTTCATTTCCGCGGAACACAAGATTCGATGCACCTATGTCCAGAGTGTTCTTGACATCGTCGTGGAAATAAGACACGAGCCTGTCCTCCTGGGTCGCAATGAAATTCTTTGAAACCGATGCGCGCTTGAGCCTGTTCACGCTGTCCGCCAATATCCAGTAGAGAGTGTCGCTTCCCTTCTCAAGGTATCCTTTCTTGATTATTTCCTTCTCCTCAAGGTGCCAGAGCAAGTCCCTTATGTGCCTCATGCCAAACTCGGGCCTTAGCATTCTCGAGAGCTGCTCTGCGGTAAACGTGCCGAACTGCCTGAACAGCTGTGTGACTACCTCCTCCTGCGCCCTCTCCCTTGATTTGCCGCTTTCCTTTATGGCAACAAATTGTTTGTTGCCGTCGAGTGCGATCAGAGTCTTCCTCATCAAAGACCGCAGGGCGGACTGCGTTCCCGCCTTTGATATGTTGGAATATCCCATCACCTGTTTCCTGCTCACAGGCTGAAACGATTCGACAATCTCCAGCACATGGGACTCCTGCTTTGACATCTTCCTCCCCCTTGCCGCCCTGAAGAGGGATGCCCATCTCATGTCGGTGTGTGCCAAATGATCCGGAATCACCTGGGCGAAAAGCAGCTTTCTCTCCTTCTGGTCGTGTTCAAGCGAAATCAGGTGCCTGACACGCAGCATTGCCTCGTAGTTGCCGCGTAGGAACATCATCTGGTCGATTGCCTCTGCCGAGTTTGAGAACTGTTCTTCTATATGCTGGAGTTGAAGAGTGAGCGAAACAAGCCTGCGCTTCTCAAATGATGCAGGCACAACGTCCCCTGCCACCAGCATTCCGTTTATCTTCCTGAAGCCGGCCTCCTCACATGCTGCGATAACATTGTGCCCAAGCTCATCGACTGCTGTCCCGTTAAGCTCCCTGATGCGCAGCACGTCGAGTCCGAACTGTCTGAAAAGCTGCCTCAGCTGCGAAACCGCCATAAGCACGGCTCCGACATCGGTTTCCTCGTTCATGTTCAGCTGCCGGACTTCGACGCAGCTTGCCATCACCCATATCTCTGCCATTCCTGCAACACGCGCATTCTGAACAAGCGGATAGTACCAGCCGTCGCCGTACCTGGATGCAAGCTCCGCCCACATGTACTGGACGAAGGGATCAAGCATTGAAACGACGTTAGTAGACAGGAAAGCCTCGCCAAATGAGTCTATTCGCTGCAGTTCATCCGGCATCACATACATTGAATTCGAAGCATCACCGACAACAATCCTGACAGCTCCCAGCGATTCGACTACCTGCTCCATGTTCATATCCCAGAAGCCTGTCATTGACATTACATCGGAGAGTCTGATAGGACCGCGTCCCCTGATAATGTTCTCAACTATCTTCGCTCTCGCGTTCTCTACCCTTGTGTTGCACTCAAGGTAGGCATACACGTTCCTTGCACTCCACTCCTCGTTCTCCTGGAATATCCTGTGCAGCCAGAGCGATCTGTCAAGGCGTTCGATTATTTCCCTTCCCCTCTCCCTGGACATGCCAAGGGCCGAAACTATGTCCACACCCGTGCCGCCACCCATCTCCTTGATTTTGTCAAGGACCTCCTGTTCTTCGGGTGAAAGTGAATTGTCACGGAATGCAGAGACGTAGAGGGGCATGTCCTCGGCGAGCACATACCTCACCCTTCCACGCATAAAGCGCCCGAGGAAGAGTTTGCCCTCCTTCCTCATTTTTTCCCAGTCTTCCCTGCTAAAACCTTCGACACGGTTGAAAGCATCCAGAACCATGCCGCACACACCGAATTTCCCGAAATATTCGTGGATTGAATGCAGCTTTTCCATGCTCTTGTAGTGCTGGTACCTCTGTATTGTTGCAAAATCATAGACTTTAACCCCAGCATTCTTGAGCCTGAGGTAGTCCCTGGCGAGCATGTACTGCTCAACTTCCTCGGCGAGGAAATATCCCTTCGCTATGATCCCTTCGGAAACAAGTTGCTCCGCCTTCGCGACCATGCCGTCGTTCCTGAAACGGTATGATAGTTCCTCGGCAGTCATCGGACCGAAGTACTCAAGTTCCCTTGTGACAATCTTCTCAAATGCCTGATCGCTGTCGCCCGGCACTGTTTCGGACCGCCTCCACATCCATCCGCCGTCCTTGCGCATCCTCACCCTGCGGGCCATGAACTGGCTTTCAAGCCTGTGCATAACCTCGTTCGTCTCCTCGACCTTGAGGTTGAGAGCCTCGGCGATATCCCTGCTGCTTATCTCTTTTTCAGACAGGAGAGAAAGTGCCCTTGATTCGTCACCAAGAAGTTCCCTCTTCTTGACGACGGATGCAAAAAGAGGGCGCTCATCGGGATGGATGAAGTATATATCATCAAGCCAAACGGTGGCAAGCTTGCCGCTATCCAGCAAATCCAGAGCCCACTGCCTCACCTCCTCGTGTCCACGGGAAGTGAATTTGTGCACACTGTTGCCTCGTTCCTTGAGCATGATCAGCGGCCCGACCGTTTTCACAAGGCCGGGGACCTGGTCCATTTCATCGATTGAAGGCTTCTTCAGGGAGAAGTAATGCTCCACAACGTCCGCCTCGAACTCATAACCTTTTACTTCACCGCCCATCACATGTGACAGAACCTTGCGGTGCAGCTCGCGCAGCATGGAGCTCTTGTCTTCCATCAGTATTACGTCTGAAATTCCGGAGAGAAGTATGCCATGGGAGAATGAGGATGGCGTGTCGGAGTAACCGTGGGTGAGTATGGTGCGCTTTCCCTCCTCCACATCCTTGAGCACCGCCGATGCATGATCGACATCCATGACGTCGTTCATTATTTCGTTGTACGTCTCCCTTATGACAGGGAAGTCGGGAATGTTGCCCAGTTGTTCAAGGAGTGCTGTGGACCGAAGCTGCTGCCTGCTGACTGAAAGCTCCTTTCCCCTGTAATTCCTAAGGATCATGAAGCTCCTGCCCGCAACATGCCTGAACCGCTGCTTGAAGAGTTCCGAATTCTGAAGGCTGCTCATCAGCAGTTCCCTGATGTTTGAACTGCTTACTAGCTTGTGTATGTCTTTCAGAGGTATCTCTTTCGGGACGCTGATCAGGAAGTTGTCATCCGATATGGACACGCTTGTGTTGCAGCTGTATTTCTGCGATATGGCGTGGGCGTATGAGCGGGACAGGGCGTCATTCGTTCTCCTGCCGAAGGGAAAGTGGAATATTATCATCCTTGTCCCCTTGTCTGTCTGGTAAGTCCCCTCTATCAGGAGCTTCTTGTTGGTAGGCAGCCAGGGTATCATGCTCTTCTGTTCCTTGAGATAGTTCAGCAGGCTCCTTGCGGACCACTTGTCCACGTTGTAGTTGGAGACAAGGTAATCTATCAATTCAGGTTCCGGGGAGCCAAGCCTTTCCTCCATCTCTGCCCTGAATCTGCCTATCTCCTCCGAAAGGTCGAAACTGCGAGGAAGCATTTCGCCCGTCCATGATGGGACTGTCGGCCTCCTTCCCTTTGCGTCCCTGACTAGAACGGTTGTGCCCCTTGCACGTATGAACTCGTAGCTCCTCCCTCCGAGGACGAAGATGTCCTTTGCAGAGAGTCTCTCCACAAATTTGTCTGAGAGCGTCCCGACAGGCATGCCGCGCTCGCTTACGACTTCATAACTTGACTCATCCGCTATTGTTCCTATATTGAGGAAGTAGATGAGCCTTGAACTCTTCTTCTTCCCGAAAACACCCTCTGGTTCATCATACCAGATCTTTGAATAGACGTTTTCAAAATCCCCCTTGCTTCCCAGATATCTCAGAACAGAAATGAAGTCTTTCCTTGGAAGTGTGTGATAACAGAAGGAGCGACGTACAACATCGAAAGCATCATTCACGCCCCACTTCTTTTCGAGCGACATGCCTACGAGAGACTGGGCAAGTACATCCAGGCTGTTGCGTGGTATGTCCACCCTGTCTATTTTGTTCTGGAGAGCCGATCTGGTGAGGACAGCACACTCCACAAGATCATCCCTGTCGAAGACGAGGAGCCGTCCCACAGCCATCTTGCCTCTGGAGTGACCGCTTCGTCCTATGCGCTGCAGACCTTTTGCCACAGACTTGGGCGAACCGATCTGACACACAAGGTCTATGGAACCTATGTCTATGCCGAGCTCGAGAGAAGTTGAGCTTATCACACACTTGAGCTCACCCCTCTTCAGCTGGTCCTCAACATCCTTTCTCGTCAGCTTGCTTAGGCTTCCGTGATGCGCCTCAACTCCGGCTAGACCTCTTTCCTTCAGCTTGTACGCGACGCTTTCAGTTGCACTTCGTGTATTGGTGAAGACGAGGGTTGTTGTATGATCCTCGATCAACTTGACAAGTTCGTCATACATCTTTGCGTTTGCAATATCGGACTGCACCGCATTGAGATCCCTGACTGGACAGATGACGCCCAGATCCAGCGACTTTGGATTCTTGACTTCCACTATTGAAACAGGCCGGGGTTTCGATTCCCTGCTGTAACCGCCAAGAAAGGCGGCCATCTCCTCGATGGGTGCCATTGTGGCAGAAAGTCCTATCCTGGAAAAGCTGTCGTTGCAGTAGTCGGCAAGGCGTTCAATCGTAACGCTGAGGAATTCACCCCTCTTCGAATCACAAATCTCGTGAAGCTCGTCCAGAATAAGCCACCTTATCTGAGAGAACTTGGTCCTGAAAACTGGAGAAGACATTGTTAGCGCCAGCGATTCAGGAGTGGTTATGAAGATGTGTGGTGGCTTCTTCACCATCCTCTGCCGCTCGTAGGAGGAGGTATCGCCAGACCGCACAGCCACCCTTATTCCAGGCAGTGTGAGATTCCTTTCTCGCGCCAGATGTGTCAGCTCTTCCAGTGGTGTGTTCAAGTTCTTGTTGATATCATTGGCAAGCGCACGCAGGGGAGAGACATAGACTGCGTATATCCTGTCCTCGAGCCGGCCCTTCTCCTGAAGTGACATAAGCTCATTTATTATGGAAAGGAAGGCGGTCATTGTCTTCCCAGACCCGGTTGGAGAGGACACAACAACGTTTGTGCCCTCATGTATTGGCATCACAGCAAAGGACTGAGGCTCGGTAAGGCTTGCGAATTTGGATATGAACCATTCCCTTATCAGGGGGTTCATCACAGACATTACGTCTTCAAGAGTATACTGCTTTGTTATCCTGTTGTATGCGCCTGCCATCGATAGAATCATGATTTATACGCGCTTGGACTAATAACACTTTCTACAGGGGCTGCGAAAGCAGGCTTGGGAGGATTGCGCAGAGCGATGCGCACAATGAGCAGGGGAGAGGTTTTGTAATGCCGATATCTGGAACGGATTAATACATACATGCCCTTAGCCTGCCCAGGGCAAGCGGATATGGCTAGAATCAAGATTGGAATGGCACAGTTTCACTCAAAGGAACTCTCAGGCTCAATACCCCGGATAAGGTCATTGCTTGAGCAGGATGCGGATCTTGTCATATTGCCAGAAAAATGGATGAATGGAGATGGCGTGAATCATGTTTCGGATGGCCACGCCTACCTTGAGGAAGTCGCCTCAATGGCGAGGGAATTCGGTGCTGCAATTCTCACGGGCGGTCTCATGGAAAACTCGGACGGAAGGAATTACATCACATGCTACGTCTACGGGCCGGAGGGCCTGCTTATGACAAAATGCAGAAAGCTGCATCCCTTCGGCCTGGAGCGCAAGAGCGTCTCACCCGGCTCTGATATCTCAACCTTTGAATTCAAGGGTATGAAGGTAGGTGTCGCAATTTGCTATGACATGGATTTCCCCGAAACTGTGAGAAGATTTGCCCTCGAAGACTGCGACATGATGGCAGTCCCCGCCAAAATAAGGAGGGAGGGAATCGACCCTTGGCTGATGTATCTTCAGACCAGGGCTCTTGAAAACAGGATGCCGGTGGCCTTCGCTAATTCGTTCAGTCCCCCACATTTCCTTGGAAGAAGCGGTGCGATTGATCTGCAGCGGTCGGAGGACGGCATGGTCATGTACCCCAGGGTTCAGCTTCTTGACGAGAAGGATGGAAGCGGAGTCCTTGAGATAGACCCGTCCCAGTACAGGGAGGAGAGGAAGAAGAGGCTGTCTGACAGGAACATGGAAGTTGACTGCCTTTCAGGCGAACGGCAGTAGAAGGTCCTGTCTGAGATACCGATAAATCGGACAAGTCCAATTGACCCTACATGGCAATAAGGCTGCCAAGCGTGAGGGTGTCCACCTTTTCTATCGTGGCCAGGGATAAAGAGACAAAAGACATCGGCATAGCGGTCCAGTCAAGGTTCATATCTGTAGGCTCGGTCGTTCCCTGGGCAGTTGCCGGAATAGGAGCCATAGCAACGCAGTCTTATGCAAATACATCCTACGGCCCGAAGGGACTCGAACTGCTGAGGAGCGGGCTCACAGCCGAGGAAGCTCTCAAGAAGCTCGTGTCGGGCGACAGGGGAAGGGATCAGAGGCAGGTCGGAATGGTTGATGCCAGGGGCAATGCGGCCACCTTCACAGGCGGGAAATGCATGGACTGGGCAGGCGGCATAACGGGAGACGGCTTCGCGGCCCAGGGAAACATTCTGGTTGGAAGCGAAACGGTGGATGCAATGGGAAAGGCATATGAAAGCAGTAAGTCCGACTTTCCTGAAAGGCTGATCGCGGCGCTGCGCGCCGGACAGATGGCGGGCGGGGACAGGAGGGGAATGCAGTCTGCAGCACTTCTCATTGTAAGGAAGAGGGGAGGCTACGGCCGTTTCAATGACAGGTATGTCGATTTGAGGGTTGATGACCACGAAAGCCCCATAGAGGAACTGGACAGGATTTTCAGACTTTATGATATGATAATGCTGTCAAGGGAAGAGAAGGGAGGACTCATCACGATTGACGGGTCGGTATGCAGGACGCTTCAGTCGAGGCTTAAGAAGCTCAACTACTACACTGGTAAGGTTGATGGTAAATGGGGGAGAGGTATAGAGACGTCGCTGGCCGATTACATTTCAATCAACAACTTCGAAAACAAGCTCGCTCCCAAAGGACATATATGGAAGTCGGTTCTTGAATTCATGAAAGATGACAGGAAAAGCAAGAAGTGAGCTCAAAAACAGGAACGTGTTTGCCTCGGTTGATGTGATAGCTTCAGACTACGACCGTACGCTTACAGGGACAGATCTGGTGCTCAGAGCAGAAACAGTGAGCGCAGTTGACAGGGCATCCAGGGAGGGCATAGGCATCATCATAGTCTCTGGAAGGGGACTCCGTTTCATGACAAGAATTTCGCGCACATTCGAGAGGGTGGATGCGCTTGTAGCCGAGAACGGTGCAGTCGTTGCCATGGACGGGGAGATAAGGCGGCTTTCTCAGCGTACCGGGCACATGATCGCGGAAGTTCTTCATGACAAGGGCGTCCCCTTCATCAAAGGTGAAGTCATATCCTATATTGAGAAGGGGTATCTTGCCGAGGCAGAGAAGGCGGTTGCTTCCATGAATGAGTACGCCAGGCTTGTCAAGAATGTTGATTCGGGCATGGTATTGCCCCTTGATGTGGACAAGGACAGGGGATTGATGCTCGCACTCCAGCTCATGGGGAAGAAGGTGGAGAAGACCCTTGTCGTGGGTGATGGCGAAAACGACATGTCGCTCTTCAACCTGCCTTCTCTGAAGGTCGCGCTCAGTAACTCGGTCCCCCAGTTGAAGGAAAGGGCGGACATAGTACTGGACAGCCCGGGCGGAGAAGGCATAGTGGAGATAGTGGAAAGGGTACTTTCGAGCAGGGGAAGCTGAAGAATCTCAATACAGCGAGATTATTTTTTCGAATATCTCCATCTCTCTCTTGAGAGCAACATCGGTTTCGCATTGCCTCCCGCTCTCATACCCCATCCTGCCCATTTCTTCACCGCCCGATTTCAGCAGCAGGCGCATCTTTTCAGCGAGATCGGCGTCGTCTCCCTTCGCAAATGTATAACCGTTAAGTCCATCCATCACCATCTCGGATGAACCGCAGCCCGAGCTGACGATCACTGGTCTCTTGAAGTGCCAGCATTCTGGGGTTACCAGCCCGAATCCCTCCACGCTTGAGGGCAGGACATGGGCTTCGCAGAGGCTGTATGCCGCCGTAAGAATATCATCACCTGCATGACCTGTCAGCAAAACATTATTTTCAAGGCCGTACTCGCTTATCATCTGAAGCAGCCCTTTCCTCCATGTCCCCGCCTTGGAAGAACCGAGCCCGCTTTTCATGCTGCCCGAAAAACTGCCGTTGCCTATAAGCACGAGCTTCACATCTGGATGCGTGTTCTTCAGATGCCTCATTGCCCTGATGACAACGTCCTGCGACTTGATCGGATCCATTCTGGCGACTGTAAGGAAGAATCTCTCCCCTTCCTTCAATCCTGTCTTTTCGTAGAAGCTGCTTATGTCGCTCTTCCGGGGCTGCCCGAGTTTTTCACCGTCTATGTGAGGATAAACCTGATACGCTTCTCCCCTGTAGCCCGCACGGAAAAGACCTTCAAGATCCCTCTTTGTGCTCACTATGATGGCGTCGAATGCTTCCATGTTGTGCACAATGTATTTCCTGACCTTGGGAGAGAGCGCATCGAAATTTGCAGGTATATGCCACCTGAATACGGCAGGTGCGAAGGGGCCGATGAAATTGCCGACCTGCAGCTGCTGAAAATCATGGACGTAGTAGATGTCATATTCGCCAAGGGTCTTGAGCATAAGATCTGCCGTCTTCCAGCCATACTGGCTGAAGGCCAGGTATTCCCTTGGCACAAAGGACAGTTTTTCAAGCCCATGTATCTCGTTCCAAAGCCTGTCCTTGAAACGCACATAGGCTTCGGCCGCCCCCCTTTCGAGGTCAATGTTGAGGAAGTCGATACCATCCCCCGTGAGTGCAGTGGGGGCACCGGGTGAGAGTGCGATCCACAGCTCCTTCTGTGATATTCCAAGGCTCTTCATGCGTTTCAGGGATGGGTATACCATGGCCGTAACGCCACCCGGAGAGAAGACATAGTCCACTCCCTCCTCGAGGAGTGACAGGTCAATCTTCTCAGGCAACTCGCCGTACTTCTCAACGAGTTCGGGAGAGCTTGTTAGGAATCTTATCAGTGGGGTCTGTGTGTTCACGCAAATGTTCATGATGTCACGTTCTGGCGTTGAATACGCTACTAGTAGATATGCGCGCATCTATTATGACATTAACGACGCATAAATGTCATTCGGAGCATCAGGAGACATAGATTTATTGTAACCGATCCAATGCAGTGCCGTGGACAAGGGAACGCTACTGAGGAGATTTGTGCATGCACTGGCCGGTCTCGGCCCGGTATACTACCTCGTTCCACGTCAGCTGCTGCCCGGACTCAGCAGGGAGACGGCGCTTGTCATATTGCTGCTTGGCGTCCTTGTTTTCGAATCACTCAGGATTCAGCTGAGCATAAGAATCCTGGGTCTCAGGGCATACGAATACTCCAGACTTTCCGGATTCGCCTGGGCATTCCTTGGCATAGCTACTGTTGTAATCTTCTTTCCACTTTATATTGCAGTTCCATGTCTCATCGCCATGGCGCTGATGGATCCGCTCGCGGGTGAAATGAGGACACTCGGTTCATCCAGGCTTCCTGACATAATACTCCCGGTATCGTTCGCGATATTCACCGTGTCCTTCCTGATTTTTGCGGTGCCGCCGGCAACGGCGCTTCCACTAGCCATCGTCGGGTCCGTTATCTCCTGGCTTTCGGAGAGATTCAAATTCAAGTCAATTGACGACGACTACCTCATGTCTGTGTTGCCTGCGGTCGCTGTTATGGCGCTCAGAATGATACTCTGACGGCAGTCGGAAGCCAGCAACACAAGACAACGCACAATATCGCTTTATATTGCTGATGCAGATAGAGGTCTTCATGAACCGAATGAAGGTCATCAACGAGCCGTCTGATCTTGTCCCGATGCTGCGGGCCGTTGACACCGAGTCCAAGAGACAGGTCTTGAAGGAAGTTACGCTCGAATGGAGGACAGCCAAGGAGATTGAGGAGAAGTATGGAAAGGAGGGAAAGGAGGCACTCAAATTCCTTGAGAAGATGAAACTTGTTGAGACAAGGTGGCAATCCTCGAGCAAATCGCCGCAGCCCGAAAAAGCCTACCACACGTATTATTCTTCATTTCACATAAGTGTCACATGGCCGGTTTACGAGATAAGCGACGTTCTGTCAATTGCGATGATGTCGGAATCAGAATTCAAAAAGGTTGAAAAAAGGATAATGGAAGAGATAGGCGCCGAAGGGAAGTTTGCAGGGGATGTTGCCGAAAGCCTGGGCATGACATCAACGATGCTCAAGAGCGTTGTGAAAAGGTCTATTCACCTGGACCTCAGGGGACACAGGGTCGAAATACTCAAGGAAGAGATGTAGACAGAAACATGATTACCGTATTGAGACTTGGTCACAGGCCCGCGAGAGACAAGCGCATCACCACGCATGTTGGCCTGGTGGCGCGATGTTTTGGTGCCTCCAGGATGGTTCTGACAACGAAGGATGATGATCTTGCGGCACGGGTGCTTGCCGTCGGCGAAAGATTTGGCGGTGATTTTTCGGTGGAATACGAGAAGAACTGGAAGAAGCTGATGACTACTTTCGACGGCGTCGTGGTCCACCTGACAATGTACGGCGAAAAGCTGGGTGAAGTTGTAGGGCGCATTCCAAGGGAAAAGGATCTGCTGATTGTTGTCGGAGCCGAGAAGGTGCCAGGCTTCGTTTATGAGCACTCGACTTACAATGTCTCTGTAGGAAACCAGCCGCACTCAGAGGTGGCTGCGCTTGCGCTTTTCCTTGACAGGTACACTGAGGGAGCCTGGGAGGAGAAGGAGATGGGTGGCAGGATGAAGATCATACCATCGGCGAGGGGAAAGAGGATTGAGACGACCGGTTAGCTGCCCTTTCCCTTGCTGCTTATCTTCTTCGGGAAGTATTTCAGCAGTATTATGTCGCCAATGCTCCTGATCCACCTGTATGGAAAGAGCACTGCCCTGCTGTTGTCAACGAGAAGCGGATTTGTGTCCGCAACATATAACCCGTTTATCTTCGCCTCGTTGACGTCTATCACAACATTGCTCACGCTTCCGAGATAAATACCAGACTCGGTGTAGCACTGTCGCCCAATTAGTTCTGTTGCTTCTTGAAGCAATCATCCACCCCTAAACCGTAAAGCCCGTAGGGCATTTAAAAAAGTATGCTTTGCCGATGTTCTCAGTTGCATTAGTGCATTCAAAAAGAAATATATAACGGGGCTTTGTTGCATACGTGAGCGGTTAACGGGGAAAGTTGGGCTTGACACCTAGAACAAAAAAGGCAATTATCGCAGTTGTTGTCACTGCAGTGCTGTCTGTCCTAATTATACAGTTTGCAGCGCAGCCATCGAACGCGCAGACAGTCAGCCTCAACAGCCTTCCCGGGACGCTGGTGCTTGACCACAGCTACAACTTCTATGTCACAATTCAGCTGCAGAACGGCGTAAAGATCTATCCAAATTCGGTTGTGACACTGTCGGTCTTCAAATCAAACGCCGTACTGGTGGATTATGCCAGCTTCAATGGCTCAGGCGCGCCCATACACACCGGAGGCTTCCTTCAGTCGGTTGGTGTCTACAACGGCACACCCTCCAACCTCTACGGCTACGGCGGCTCAAGCAGCGGGTATCTCAGCTACAAGGTCGCGGTGGACTTCGCAAGCGGAGGTGCAGTCTCTTCAGGACAGTACTCGATGAACGCATCCGTGAAGATTAACTCAACCTCACCCTCGTTGAACAGCGCGCCAGCCGTGTTCAATGTGGCCAGCTCGCCGAACACCTTCCCCATTGTGCCCATATTCTTAGCCGCTGATCTTGTGGTCATAGGCGTGATTGTATGGGTGATAATGACGATGAGAAGGAAGAGGTAATTCAGTCGTTCGAATAACCGCAGCGGGAGCACATTTTCGAGCTTATGCTCATCAGCGTGCCGCAGTTTGGACATTCTCTTAGTGGGGAAGAACCGCAGATTGAGCACCTCGCCTGGCCAGGTCTCATCACCGCCCCGCATACGGGGCAGACCGCGCCTTCCTGTCGCTTTACTTTCTTCTTTTCCCTCTCCTGTACCCTGAACGCAATTTCCTCTATTACGAGCACAACCCCGATGAGGGAGAAGGATGCGCTTACGGAAAGGGAATATATCACCTGTGTCGTAAACGGCCCACTGGAAGTCGGATCAAGATAATTCAGGAGATAGGCAAGCAGGAGATTGAGGGGTGTTATGGCAACCAGCCCCCAACCGACCGCTTCTCTCGAATTACCGTATTTGCCTTCCGGCCCCTTGGCTGCTGATGCAGACACAATATAACAAGAGCGGTATGAAACTTATATATCCATTGACAAAATTCTCATCGGAAAAAGGGCCCATAGATCAGCCCGGAAGATCGCCTGCTTTGCAATCCACATGGACAAGACAGCAGGAGGCCGCGGGTTCAAATCCCGCTGGGTCCATATCTTTTTTAGTATGGATACTTAATTAGTTCCGGAGTTCGTGGTGATACTAAGTATCGCACTGAGTTCACCTGCACTTAGATAAACAGAAATTGATATTTGAATGGCGGTTGAGAGCGATTACAGGGGAACGCTGACAGTAGTGTGAGGATATGACTGTGTTGTACTGTCGACCTGCCAGATCCCAAAGTTGGTGAAATATGACTTATAGCAAAATGGACAGTATCTGTACACCGTGTAATCTCTGTTCGAGAACACGATCTGATAAATGTCTGTGTCACCATTGTTTCCGATGAATCCGTTAGTGTTCATCTGAACGCTCCATGAATTGCCGCCACCACCCTTATCAGATTCTCCGGAAAACTGAGAGAAACTGACATGCTCTGATGCTTAGGATAGCTGGCCGTTTCCACCATACGCGCCCTCAATACCATAGAAATTGCCTTCCATTGGTGTAGGACAGTTGGCTACTGCTCCTGTGTAGTCAGTAGCGTTTACAGGCGTCCAAGCACTATCGTTCGTGCTCTCATAAGCTCCGAGACCTTTGGGTAGAGGCGGCAAGTCCTTTGGAAGAATTGCATTTGAAGACTGACCATTACTATCGGAAACATATGTGGCAGCATCGGACAAATGGTGCGGTGTTGCGGAAGTGTTAGATGCATTGCTCCCATAAGCTATTGCGCCAGATCCAGCGAACAGCATTGCTATACATACCACGAAGACGAACATCAAAACCTTGTTTTCAAATCGATTCCCCCCCACAAACTTGCTCAACCCTTGGTGTTTAACGGTGAAGTGATGTAATATAGCACTCTTGGAGGCTATGAAGGAGGAACAGTAAGGATACGCAGTCTATAAGAATTTACAGAAATATCGGTACACTGTCATGTTTGATAGCATGAAGAGGATGAGCAGGCGAAGAAAGGCGATATTAACCGGTGTATTAATTGGGATAGTCCTGGCAGTAATATTCCTTGTGCCATTTGTACCAGCGACGGTGCCCGGTGGTGTCGCCACGCAAAATGTGCCAGCTCTAGTTCATTATCAAACTTCGATCGGCTACAAACTGTTTGGGATCGGAATCAGTTACTGGGAGGGCAAGTTTTACTGCGGCAGTCTTCCACCAATTCCTTAGTCGCCTAAGCTTCGTTCTAAATAACCTGCTAACGGCCGAAATCGGTAACGTCTGACAGACTGGTCTGTCTCGATTCTAAGCCGGAATAGCGGATTAAATCGAGCCTTTTAAACAG
Source organism: Thermoplasmata archaeon (assembly GCA_021817225.1). Classification (GTDB taxonomy): domain Archaea; phylum Thermoplasmatota; class Thermoplasmata; order Sysuiplasmatales; family Sysuiplasmataceae; genus JAJZXY01. The sequence goes on along the minus strand of JAKAVR010000034.1, from coordinate 4,700 downwards.
CATTGAGCTTGTTGCTGTCATCTTCAGGAGGCTTGCACAATGGGGCAAGGGGAACATGAGAGTTTGAGGGAATCATCTAACAGAAGCAGGTCGCGCAGGCGGGCTTCTCCCAATGGCACCAACAGCGGAGCCAATCTGGGTTTGAAGCCAATATGTGGCTCGCTGCCGACGAGGCCGAAGATCGGGACGCCCACAGGGCCGAGGGTGTGTTCTGGGTTCCGAAAGAAGGTCGATGGTCCTACCTCCAGGCCAACACCAAGCAGCCCACCATCTGGAAGATCGTCGACGATGCGATGGATGCAATCGAGCGGGCACTCTTCACGGCCATATACGCACTGCTCAAATAGCTGCATCACTTTCGCGGAATGCCATATTTGTATCTCTTGACTGCAAATGGTAGTTGGTTTGTATATTGGAAGACGGGCGCAGAAGAAGCGGGAAACGTAATAGGCCTGGGACTGGCGCAGGTCAGGGAAGAGGTGAAGCAAGAGTCGGGGATTGGAGTAGAAGGAAACGTTTCTTGAGGGATGAGCTGGCTGACAGGGATTTCTACATAAGGCTGTCAAAGAGCATGAAAGACAAGAAATTCAGCTCCGATATACTTGAATTCTCGTCCATAGAGGATAAACACGTCAACTTCTGGAAAGCTGCACTTACGGGCTCCGGAGTCGATGTGGAGTCTGTAAAACCGAATCGGAAAAAGATCTTTTTCCTTATGCTCATCCGTTGGGTTCTGGGATCAAACCTGGCTATCAGGTTGGTGGAAACGACTGAACTGGAATCTATACGGCGGTATTCGCACTACGTGGAGTCAATAGAAGAAACGCCGGAATTCAAGAGTAACCTGAGGGCGATCATTAACGATGAGAAGGTGCATGACGCCGTGTTTCACGAGGATGTCGCGATAATCGAGGATAAACTGGAAAGGAACAGGGACTTCATATACAGCATGAGTGACGGGCTTGTCGAGATCCTCGCGACCGTAGCCGGCCTCTCCGCAGTTATAGCGGATCACATTTACATTGCCATCAGCGGTGTAATCGTAGCTGTTGGCGGCGCCATGAGCATGACGCTTGGAGCCTATTTATCGAAGAGGGGCGTAGTTGACTATGGTCTCGCAGAGCTTAGGAGGAACAGGGAGATTACTGAGGCTGAAAAGGAAGAGGAAAGAATAAAGTCCAGAAGCAAGAAAACCGTCAAGATAACAGCCCTCTCATACGTATTAGGAGCGGCGATACCGGTAATTCCGTTCGTCTTCGTTGGCGGCATATTTGCGGTCATCATAGCTTTCGTTTCGGTAGGCATCGCTCAGGGCCTGACCAATGCAGTCGCGGCGATATCTGTGAGCAACAAGACGCTGGGTGCGTCAGTCAGGGCTGCAACACTTTCACTTGCGGTTGCTGGCACAGCATTTGCGGTCGGAGCAATTTTCCATTACGCCTTGGGCATCAGTATTGCATGACCTTGCTGATGAAAACTTGGCACACGTTTGAAGTGGTGGAAGTTCATCCGCTTTGCCGCCAAGCCGCTCTAGGACAGGATATGCTGTCCGCTGCTCGTATATGAGCTACTCTTGCAATCCCACATGGCGGGAGGGTGCTTTGTTTCCCGACGGTATGAAATTTGGAGTTGGCGGAGGAACCATATGCCAATATCCACATCACATAGACTCCACATGGTCACGGGCTAAATTCTTTATTGGATCAGGGCGGCGTTAAGACAATTGTGCAAGTGCTTGATAACTCACCTCAGACATTTCCTGTTATCCCCCCATGCATTAAGCTATAGCGCTCCAGGAAAATTGTATTGAAAACGTTGCATTTCCGAAATTTAACGTTTTCAATAAGACTTGTGCGGAGAGCTATAATGTATTTATAGACGTATGAATATTCGAATATTCTTGTTATAATGTACCCCAAGATCACGCTTCTGCACGCCTCCATATGCTCAGCCCTTGGAAGTCCTGCCAGGATTGAGATACTCAATGCCCTGAGTGAAGGAGAGAAAAACGTGAAAGAAATAACAAACAGGCTCGGAATCCGGCAGGCAAATGTTTCCCAGCATCTGAGTGTCCTCAGGCAGAGAAACATCGTTTTGGCGAGAAGAGAAGGCAACACGACGGTTTATGCTGTTTCAAATCCGAAGATTATAACAGCCTGTCGACTGATGAGAGAAGTACTTCTCGAACAGTTTGAGAAGAACGGGGAACTGGTGGCGGAATTGAGGGACGTCACGGGGTAATGGAGTGTTGACTTGTGAAGTATGCGATAACATTGCAGAGTTTGGAGCCTGAAACAGTGTGGAACGCTTTCAGGTTCGGATGTGCGGCCAGATCGAAAGGGCATGATGTAAGCGTCTTCCTGCTCGGACCGGCTGTTGAAATCGATGCTATCGATGGCCACAAATTCGACGTGAAGAAGATACTCGAACGCTTTGTCTCGCTGGGAGGTGAGGTTCTTAGCTGTGGAACATGCCTCAGGATCAGGCACATGGATGCAAGCGAGTCATGTCCCATGTCCACGATGGACACGCTAGTCAGGCTGACAGAAGAGGCGGACAGAACCATGGTCTTCGGGTGATGGTATGGCCATGAAGACTGTGATTATTCTGGGAGCCGGTTTCGGCGGCCTAACTGTTGCTACCGACCTGTCCACAACCGTCAGGGAAGGCGTGCGAATCGTCTTGGTTGACAGGAAGAGGAAGTTCTACGAATGCGCATTAAATCTCGCAGTGATGACGGGCGAGTTGGTGGATACCTCTCTTGCCGAAGGAGATATTTCCTCCCTTGCAGGCAGGGGCATAGAATTCATAAGTGAGGAGATAACCGGTATAGACACGAGCGCCATGACAGTCACAACAGAATCTCACTCGATACGTGGCGATTTCATCGTTGTAGCACTCGGAGCAAGTTACGTGCCTGAACAGATACCGGGCTTCGCAGAGAACGCCTACAACCTCTATGACGGACAGGAGGTGAAAGAGCTGGCAGCCGCTTTGAACAATTTCGCCGGCGGCAGGATAGCAGTGCTTGTTTCCCGCACCCCTTTCAAATGCCCAGCTGCCCCTTACGAGGCGGCGTTCCTCATAGAGTCGCTGCTCCGTAAGAAGGGAATCAGGGAAAAGTGCACCGTGGACATGTACACACCCGAATGGGCTCCGATGCCTGTTGCGGGCGACGCTGTTGGAAGCGAGATTGTGGGCATGCTGCGGGACCACAATATAGGCTATTTCCCCGACCACATGGTTCTGAAGGTGGAAAGAGGCAGGATGGAATTCGAGACCGATGAAGCGGAGTTCGACCTGCTGGTTGGGGTGCCTCCTCACGAATCCCCGAGCGTTGTCAGCAAGGCAGGTCTGACGGATGCAACAGGATGGATTCCCGTAGACGGCCGGACTCTCCAGACACGTTTCCCCGGGATATATGCACTGGGAGACATAACATCCATCCGACTTCACAACGGGATGTCGCTGCCCATGGCCGGTGTATTTGCAATGAATGAGGGGCTGGCAGTCGCATCGAGCATAGCTTCTTCCCTTAGCGGTTCCGGTACCATATCTGGGTTCGAAGGGGACGGATTCTGTTTCATAGAAGTCGGCGACGGCATGGCTGCATATGGTTCGGGCAATTTCTATGCAAGACCGCGCCCGTCAATCGAACTCGCATCACCAAGTGCGGAATTCAAGAAGCAGAAGGATCAGTTTGCCGCAATGATCCTTGAATCTCTTCGTAAAGAGTGACTTCCCCGGCTGCATCGGAAGTGCGATTTTCCACGCAAACAGTAAATCATAATGAAGGGGTAATCAGGATGAGCATGGTCATGATAATGCTCTCCCTGCTTTCTGTACAGTTCCTCACAGGCATGTATGCCAATCTTTTTGTTCCTCTGTACATCCATGGCGGGCCAGTCTATGGCATGTACGGCATGATGAACTTCATGTTCCTTGCCGGCGGCGCATTAATGCCTCACATGGCTCTTGGAATGGTTATTGCTGTATTCGCTGTGTTCGTATTTGCCATTTCTGCGCTTGTGCCAAACAGGAATTTATTACTTGCAACTGCAGGACTTGTATCCGTTCTTCTTGCTGGAGGCGCCGGCATATCCTTCATGCTTACCGGCTTCCAGAACGACGCCTACTCCTTCCTGATGGCGGTGTGCTGGCTTTCTGCATTCATATCCTACTTCCTGATGCTTTCCCCGGTCCCATATAAGTGAAGGCTCCCAAGCATCGAATAATCCTCCCACTGCAGGAAAAGGATCCTTTCACGATAACTCTGCCGTCCTGAAGCGTTCCGGATGCCCATGTTGATCTGTATTTCCCAACACTGCCGGAATATAATTCCTCAGCCATGGCTCTCCAAGAAAATTGTGTGAAACGTTAAATTTCGGGAATACCATATGGCTCTCCGACAGGGATGGGAATAGTTCCAGAGTCGGATTCAAAAATTCTTGACAGGCTTGCAAAGGAATCAGGGGATCCTCTGGAGAGGTGGCGCCTGCGTGCCCGCTATGTTCTCAGCATCGGTTATTCCTTGAAGGAAGCTTCAAGGATATTCTCAGCTGATGAGGACAATGTCTACAGGTGGGCAGAGCGCTGGAACAGCGAGAGGAGCATTGCAGGCCATCCATGAGTTGTGCTCAAGCCACTCCGAGATACTCGCCAGATATCAATCCGCAGGAACAGTGGTTGACTGTGAGAGG
>JAKAVR010000094.1 GCA_021817225.1 Thermoplasmata archaeon | reverse complement strand
GGAGTCCACGAGTACCTCCTTGCGTACGGCAAGAAACCATCAGACATCTTCCTGGCGCTGGTGGTGAGCGTGATTGCGATATCGGCGATTCTGCTTGCAGTGCCGCTGCTGGTTGCCTTTGCGCTTATTTATGCCACGGGCCAGATCCTCGTCGGGCAGTTCGTGGAGGAATGCATGGTGTACGCCCTGCCGGTTGGATTTGTCACGCCTCTCTTCATATCTGGTATATCGGCAATCTGGGTCTCGCTCACAAAAAGAGTGCAGTTTGTTAACAGCCCCATCGGGATTGCACCGATGTTCGGCCTACTGCCGGTCCTCGTCATTCTTATTATCTCGGAGATTGAAAGAGGGAGGGAAGCTCTTCTTTTTACAGGAATCGCTTCAGTTCTGCTGGTTGCAGCAACCGCTTCCATCTTTGTGCTTGCCTCAAAGCTCCTCAGGGGCGAGCGCTTTATTGTCTGAACAGGACGGCGGTGGATGCTATAGAGGGAAGCCTTATACATGCATGCGACGACTCAATAACGACGCAAAATGACAGGCGAAAACACAAAAGGCGACCAGCCTGAATCTTCACAATGGGGAGCAACAGGAAGAAGGCACGGCGGGAGATATGAGGGGCCGATTGCTCCTGTAGTGGCATCAATACTTGGCATCATGGCCTGGTGCGTATTCATCCTCATCTATGCACTCTTCTGGTCAGCCGGGTATGACCTTTTCCAGAACTTCATTGTGACAGTTGTTTCCCTCATAATCACCGGCCTTGCCATAGGTCTGATGTGGGTTATTCTCGGACCAAGAGGCGCATGGAGAGGCTGGAACTGATTCGCCAGGTAGAATGACCCGGTCCAATCGGGCCGTGAAGCCGGGCGAGTGCGGGAAGCAGGTAATTTCGGATCCGTTGAAATACAATTTCGTGGATATTTTCTAGCATGTCAGGGTGTAGCCTCTCATATTTACCGGATCCAGTCAAATTTATAATAGTCGATTCCCGATTGTGCTCAGGGGAGATTCATGAGACTGAAAATTCTATTAGTTGCGATATTGGTTGTGATTGCCGGGGCAGGATATTTGTTCGCGGCGCCGCACCATTATGCTGCCGCGACTGGAAATGGATTTTCTCAGCCAGCGAAATCCAGCGTCCCGTCGTACCCATTGTCGACCAGGACCGGGCAGGTCCTGGCCCAGCTGAATGCCAACCACGTTCCAGTCAACTATGCAATGCTTCCAAACTTCAATGCAAAAACAGTTGTAAGCGGAGGAGTAGTTGAACCGCTCTATGCGACTTCACCCGCGCCGATGGGCGTTGGCGACTTTGGTCTGATCAACACCAGCTCAGGCATGAAAGGATACAATACATCGACCTCGAGCGTGGAAGGTTCTCTCACTTTGAACTCGATGCAGCCTTTCTATCTTCTCAATGATGCCCCACAGTCTGTTACAGTGCAGCTGAACACGGTGCTGAACAACGTGACGCTCTTCGGTGTGAGCAACTATGTGTTCTGGACTCAGAACGTCTTCTTCTATTCTCAGAGAACCCATTCTCTCACATTCCTTGACAACATCTGGAATTTCTCCAGCCCGAGCTTCACCCTTACCGCAAACAGCCTGTACAACTACAGCGGCAATGTAGTGGCGCCTGTCTACTACTACACCATCGGCCCGACAATAAACGTCTCCTACCCCTTCACCGTGAACCTTTATCTCAACACAACGGTCCTCGGGCAGAGGAGCGCCGTATTCTTCAACTACTCAGTCTCCTCGCCCACGCTCAAGCACAGCATGTCAGGCTCCTACGACAGGGTGATTTTCAACTCCCTTGGTGCAGGGCAGACTGCACTCGCAAAGACGCAGCAGTTCCTGATCAGCGGTACAACACTCACGCCGACAGGCTATCTCCTTTATGACGCGGAACTGATGATAGGAGGGCCGGGCGGAGGGAGCACAACTTCCATCTACGCCATGAGCGGCAGCATGCGCCTGATGCTGCTTGACGCGGGCACCGGGACCTACAACAACGTCGCCTCCGCGTACGACTTCGGCACAGACACCGGCGAGACATCCGAGGGTGTTGCCGTTGCATGGACCAGCAGTTCAGTTGCTTATCTGACCGCGGGGCCGTCGCTTCTCTACGGCATGTGGAATGTATCCGCCCCGTCAATGGGGACGCCCGAGACTCTCTCCGGCACGGTTGACCCTTCCAACTCGTTCCTCTTTGTTAACGCGGGTTCATCATTCAATTCAAGCATTGCGGCATGGGCCCCATTGCAGAATGATGGTTCGTTTTCGTTTTCACTTCCGACGGGAGTCTATACCGGCGCAGCACTGATGAGCGACTACACCCCGCAAGAGTCTTTGTCGATGTCTTCGGGCATGTCGGTCAATCTTGTCCCGAATTCAGCAGCCGGAATATACACACCACTCTACGCGTTTGACAACCAGCAGCTTGCCAGCCTCGCTTCTTCCGGCACGGGGACTGTCGGCAACCAGTACATAATAAGAGGAAGCGGAACGGTTGTTCTGGATCCGCTTTTCTCGGAACTCAATGACTTCTTCTTCCCCGTATTCCCCGGAGTAATGTTCGTCGGAACTTCAGCCTACGTCCAGCTCAAGGGATTCCCCACGCCGTACATCCAGTACATGCAGCCTCTTGTTCCTGCGCTCCAATTCTACGGCCTGCCCACCTCAAACTACCTGCCGTTTGAATTCTACAACAGCTCCAACGTAAGCGTGATTGGTTCGCCTTTCATAAGCGGGTGGTATCCATTCTTCCTCTACGGTTTCCCTGTGGCTAACCTGCTGGTCTGGAATTCAACAAGCGTGCTTGTCGCAGGCAACTACTTCTCAAGCATGGGAAGTTCCGCACTCATATACAACAGCACCAACGTGCTCGTCTGGGGAAACGTGTTTGCCGAAAACCCGATTGCAGGCACATCCATAACCCACCCGAGCAAATACTTCATGGCCGAACTTTCGTCCATACTCCCCTCTTCCGTTCCGACCGGACTCTCTCTCTTTTCTTCAGGCGATCTCATCTACAACAACGAATTCATGGTCGATCTCCCTGCGATGAGCCCGGACTTCAACATATACACTTATGGAGGCGCGAACTACATGAATGAGTGGAACATAACATTCACCCTGATTCGCAATGCCTCCCCCACCACCTTCAACGGCCTCACCCTGCCGGCTGAGAGCATAACGGGCGGCGCATATCTTGGCGGAAACTTCTGGTACAACTACAGTCCGAAAGGTGCACTGCACCTGCCCTTCAGCGACAAGGGCTGGATCGCAAACGGCGGCGATTATGTTCCTCTTGTCAACGGAAACAGCAATTCGAAGAGCTACAGCAGCGCGCTTCAGCCATAGGGCGCTTAGAGTACGGCAGTGTGGAGAACCAAACCCCTTCCATTCAACCTTTTTGACTCGATCGGGGCGGTGAGCTGGCAGTGCAGGTTTCCCCCCGCTTCTGCTCTTTCCGCTTGCTTTGTTCGATATCCATCAAATAACGTTCAAATACCCATCACATTGGTCCAGCCAGACATATGAAAGGAAAGGTAATAGGAGCAATAATAGCGGTGGTGCTGATAGCAGGCGGCG
>JAKAVR010000033.1 GCA_021817225.1 Thermoplasmata archaeon | reverse complement strand
TTCCGATCTGTCCAGAACAGCATCAATCGATGTCTTCAGCCCTTTCTTTTCCGGGCTCGCCAGGTTGGTGAGATACGAGCCGTGCGCTACAACCGCTTTGAGTTTGCTTGACTTGAAATCCTCTCTGAACCGCTTTGCAGCTTCCTCATCAATGGGTTTTGCCTTCCACTGCATCTGGTTCCTGGTGAAAATCTGAATTGCGTCGGCTGCTATCTCTATCCCTGAATCGACGGCGTTGCTGTAACCGCCTCCAATGCCGACATGCGCCCCCAGCCACATCTCCCTGCATCCTGCCTATTCCTGGAATTTGGACATGACTGCAACGAGTTCCGAGAGCTCAAAGGGCTTCACAATGTAAGCTCTGGCACCAAGCTCGACCGCCCGCTTCTGCATGGTCCTGTCGTAAAGTGCGCTTACGGCAACAATGTTTGCCTTGGGATCGAACGCCAATATCTCCTTGATTGCCTCCAGACCATCTTTGTTAGGCATCGCCAGATCGAGCAATACGACATCGGGCTTCTTCTCCTTGTAGAGCGCGACAGCCTCGTTTCCATCCTTGCCCTCTGCAATCACTCGATGATCGTAGGCCTCCAGGGCTGCGACCATTGCCGCCCTTGTGAGGGATGAATCGTCCACAACCAAGACATTCAATTCATACATCTCCCAGTTAAGGTGATTTTAGTATATTTATAAAATAAGTTCTACTGTTCCCGCGCAAATCCGCAACTCGGGGCGTCCAATTCCCTTCGATTCTACAAATTGCATGTCTCACGGCCACCTGACCGGGAATATCACCATGATACAGACTATCATGCTAATAAACTAATAAATATCGGTCTTTATTGTTTGAACGTCAAATTGATGTGCTTTCTCCAAACATTTATGTTCTGCAACGGGGAAGTCTTAACATATTCGGGATCCAGGGAGTGAATAGGGCAATTGTCTGAAATCAGGAAGGACTATGTCACAGACACTTGGGTGGTAATCTCCGAGGAAAGAGCAAAACGCCCGAAGGATTTCATCCGGACACATCTGAAGATCCAGAACGGCACATGTGTCTTCTGCTCAGGTAATGAAAAGCAGACCCCTCCGGAGATTTATGCTTTCAGGGAGGCGGGGACGCAGACGGATACACCCGGATGGTGGATAAGGACAATACCCAACAAGTTTCCCGCTCTCAGGATCGAGGGCTCGGTCGAGAAACATTCAAACTCAATATTCAGCAGCATGAGCGGAATTGGCTGCCATGAAGTGATAATAGAATCGCCTGAGCATGACAAGCCGCTTGCACTGCTGCCTGTCAGCCAGGTGAAGGAGGTGATAGAGATGTACAAGTATAGGCTTTCCGACCTGTCCAGGGACAGGCGATTCAAGTACACCATCGTATTCGAAAACCACGGCGCGGAGGCAGGCGCGTCGCTGGAGCATCCACACAGTCAACTCATAGCAACGCCTATGATCCCAGTCCATGTGGCATCCGAACTGAGGGGAGCGGACAACTACTTTACCGACATGGGCGGCGAATGCATCTATGACGCTATTATCAACGAGGAGCTGAATGATGGCAGGAGGGTGGTGTTCCAGAACGGCTCTTTTGTCTGCATCACGCCATATGCGTCGAAGTACCCCTATGAGATGATGATACTTCCGAGAAGACACATGCCAAGCTTCACGGGCATAAGCGAGGCCGAAATACCTGAACTTGCAGACATACTGAGAAGGAGCCTGAACGCTCTCTATAACATTCTTGACGACCCGCCGTATAATTTCTATATACACACGGCGCCTGTGAACGGGAGGGATTACGTCTTCTACCACTGGCATCTTGAGATCACGCCAAGGGTAAGCAGGGTTGCCGGCTTTGAAAGGGGAACAGGTTTCTACATAAACACGCTCTCTCCGGAAAGCGCGGCCATTCAGCTTTCCGGCCAGACTGCCGATTCAAAGCAGTCGACTGTGGATTCTCACGTCGCAACCGCAGGCACAAACCTCAGGCTTCCAGAAGAAACCTGAAGCGCGTAGTACTTGCTGTCTATCTCCGCTCCCCTCATTTTGAGGACCCTGAACATGGGCACAAGGCTGCCGTCGTACCTCTTCCTTCTGTGGAACTGGACAACACCGTCAGCAAGATATGCTTCAGCGGCCTTTCCCCTTACGGTCTTTGTGTAATCCCCTTCCTTGATCACAATGGAGGTCAGGCCAAGTTCTCTCAGCCAGTCGAAGAATTCGAATGTTGCACTCCTCTCCCTTTCGTTGCTGACCATGGAGTGTATTGCATTTATGTTGTCCACAACGAGGAATTCGAACGCCTCCCTCTCGAATTCTCTCCGGACGTATTCCATCATGACCCGCCGCCAGTTTCCAGGAAGGTCTGCTGTCTTTTCTCTGACTTCCATGCTGTCGACAACCTTTATTGAGCCTTCCTTCTTCGTCATTATGCTCAGCTGCTCCAGTCTAGTCTCAAACTTTGTCCTGTCCTCGTCGAGAAGAAGGTAAAGCACTCTGCCGCCGGTATACTTGGCCATCTGGGCGGCGGTGTATGCTGCCATTGTAGATTTCATTGAACCGGAGGGCCCAACAAAGAGTGTGACAGAACTATCGAAAACCCCCGGACTCACAAGCTTCTCATCGATGAATTTGTGAAAGACCGAGTGTTCTCCATCTCCACTCACCTTCCTGGACAGCAGTCTGCCGCGGATTGCGGACACGTGCGCTGCAACGAGAGCCTTGAATTCGCTGTCGCTCCTTCTCCTGAGATGCTTCACAACATCCGATTTGAATGAAGCAGTCAGTGCTGTTGATGGGAGCTGTCGACGCACACTCAGCTGGTCGTTCTTTTTCTCCTCGTCAATCCGTGCTATCCTCTCATTAAGGTCTCTGAGTTCCTTCTGCAGTTCCTGGACGCTTCCACCTCGTTCTTCGGATCTGGACTGCTTCTGGTTGACTTCCCTGACCCCGTAATCAGGCAGGTGCATGGAAGCAGCCGTACTTCCCTCCATGTCACCGCGCATTGAGATCGCCTCAATGGAATAAGTTCCTTGAAAACGGTCAGAGTGATTCTGTTGCTTGGGAACTGGTTTCGGCTGCTCAACTTTTTCTCCGATTGATTCTCCGCATCTGCCGCACTGGTTCTCCACTTTCTTCAGTGCGTAACCACAAACAGGGCAGAATTGAACATTGGCCATTTGCCTCAACCTATGGATTGCGTAACTACGAACTTGCCGCCTGAAAACTGGAGTGAAAAGTACGACGTTTCATGCTGGGTGTTGCGCATTTTCACGCACCTTATCCTCCGTCTGACCATGTCACCCTCGTCGGAGGAGAGTGTAAGGTTGATTATGCCGTCTGCGAGATAGCCCTCCTCATAGCCCTTCTCAAGGATTTCTTCCGGATTTGTCTCTGATATGAGCAGGGAGGTGAGTCCCATTTCCCTGAGCCACTCGAACAGGAAGAATACGTGGCTCCTCTTCGAACTTGCACCGGATGAAAGTTCCAGGACATCGAGCGAGTCCAGGACAAGCACGCTGTAATTCCAGTCTTTGAGCTCCTCGGAGAGGTACTCCTTCAGCACAGAAATGACAGTATCGTCGATGGTTGCCATCTCCAGCTCCTCCCTTATGCTTCCGAGGTCAATGATTCGTATCTGCTGGCTCTCGCCAATGTCAAGTTTCATCGATTTCATCTGTCTGAGCAGGCTCTCTTTGCTCTGCTCAAGAGACACAAAAGCCGATCGCACACCCGACATTTTGGCATTCTTCTGCAGTATGCTGAATGCGAATGACGATTTCATCGTGCCAGGATTCCCTGATATCAGGACGACACTTCCTTTGGGGATGCCACCTCCTATCACCTGGTCAAAACCGTCCACGTACGTCTTCAGCCTGACCGCCTCTTCTCCTTTCATCAAGCGGAACCACTCTTCCCGCGACCGGTGTTTTGCACGGTCTTTCTTGCAGGAGAACGCTTTGACTTCCCCTTCTGCACTTGCGGTATTTCAGTGAGGACGGCTTCGCCCCTGTCAAAGCCGTAGCTGTACCATGTAGGTTCGACCTTCCTTCCCTTCATGTACCTAATCCTGACATACCTCCTCAGTTCTTCATCCTCCCTTATGTCGACGACACCATCAACAAGTGACATCATTGTGTTCATCGTGAGTGATTCGTGCATTCCCTCCACCACTACGAACACAATTGAGCCGTAATCCAGTTTCGCCTTTGTCGAAAGAACCTGGACAAACTTGGACATCGTCTGAGGGGCATTGTAGAGGAAAAGGGAGGACATCCCGTCCACAAGTATGCGGACAGGGTTTCCGAGTGAATCAACAACCGTCGAGATGGCGAGCGATATGCTCTCAAGATGCGCAATCCCGTTTGTGTTGACAATCAGCTTGTTTTCTGTCGCGTTCGACTGCGGAACATAGCAGTCGATAATTCTCAGAAGTGAATCAATGCTGCCGTTCGGAGCCGAGCCGGCAAGACGATTTACAACCTCTTCCCCTGATCCGGAGATTGTAACAAAGAGTGTCTTCTGCCCGCCTGCAATCCATCTGGACGCAAGGTTGAGGGCCAGTTCAGTCTTGCCGCTCCCCGGCGGTCCTACGAGCAATACGGAGGAATGCATGGGTAGCACTGTTTCCAGATGAAGTTCCGACACGCTGACCTCCGACCCTTTTATATGAGTTCAGCGCAAGGAATGCTATTTAAGATTGTCGAGATGAAGTCTTTTTTTGCAAATAACATGGAAAGAATCCAATCGGTAAAACCAGCATTTGACTTTCGTGTTTGAAATTCTTGACCCAACACTTAAGAGCAAGCCCGGGGTTTTTTTGCGGGAAAAGATGGAGAATTAAACGCAGCGGGGCAACTCTGCATAATCCAGGTCCTGAGTTTTGCGGCGCAGGGTATCCGCTCAATGTAATGTCTCTCACGGGGTGAGTCAATAGCTCAAGCAGTCGAATTGCACAAGAGTCTCAATCCCGGCTTGCCCGATTCCCTACTTTCATACATGGATTCCATTTCCTCCAGTATTTCAGCGGTGCTAGGTGAAACAGGGTTCACGGCGGCCGTCTCCCTGTCGCTTGCATTTGAGGGTGGCAAGACATCATATGTGGTTCGCACAGCCGACATTTCACCTGGTGATGCTGTCATCATGTTCGGTGATTCCGGTCTTGATGGAGCCTATCGTTCATTGTCACTTCTTACTGGCAGGTCACTTGTCTCCTGCCCTGTTCAATTCCAAACCTCCTGCGACGGCAAGCTGGAAGTTAGGCTCATAACCCGCGGCGATAAGTCCAAGGAACTCGCCGAAGGACTCAAACGTGCTATTTCAGCCGATGTCGAACGACTTTCCGGAACAATGCAGGCATTGCTGGGCTGGAACAGAGTCGACATCGAGTCAGGCCGCAGATCAATCATGCAGCCGTCAGGCACGGTCGCTGCAATCTCAGACTCCGCCGAACCATCAAGCGCCGATCCGTTGCCCGGACACAATGATGCCTCCAGCGCCCTGTCAGGATCCGTGATGGACAGACTCCGCGCCAGTGTAATCACAATTGGCAAATCAGCCGACGCAGCCACACTTGAATTCTCTCTTGTTTCATCCGTGAAGTGGCTGATAACTGGCAGCCACTCTTTCTGCTGGTGGTCTGTGTCTAGAAACATGGATATCGCATCACTCGAGTACTGCGATTGCGTCCCAGCAAGGAAAAAAAGTGAAACGGTCGAGATTTCAGGCAATGACCTCTTCAGGAATGCCCTGAAGGATGGAGGTACAGTCTACTCTGAAAAGCCATCTGCAGGCAGTCATTCAGCAGGTGGGACTGGCGGCATGCATGGGCCGACACGTCACCTGCTGGTTCTCAAGGAAGAAGAAAATCCTTCGGCTCTTGTCGAATTCCTGGTAGACCCAGGTAGTATAATCCAGGGTCCTGAACTCAGCGGACTGGAAATATTATCCCGCCAGGCGGAAGCAAGACTCTGCGTGATACAAAGAACTCACAGGCTCGACGATGAGAGAAAAACAGCCTCAATGTTCGGCTCGTATTTCTCTGCGAAGCAAGGACGTACAGGCAGGGGCACTATGAGCTTGTGCAAGCTCATGCTGGACACATACAGTGAGTTGGAGGGCGCCGCATTTGCCGTGAGTGAGCGTCAGGGATACAGGTGTGTGCAAAGTTCATTCAGAAATGGTATCGCACCTTCAAAAGATATTGTGCTAAGCAGCGCATTAACAAAATTGCTGTCCCCAGGAGCAATAGTTGATGCCTCTGAGGGGGACAATCCTCCCGTTTGGGGTCAATTGAAACGATCCTTCGGCGCTTATCTCGCTTTCTCCGATGGCTGTTCGGTTGTTTGCTCACAGGGAACTCGAGCAGATGCAATTCTGCTCCTCTTCGGGGAAAATTCAGGCAGAAGGCGGGAGATAGCGAAAGTCATTGTCCCGTTCCTTTCGGCAATCGATGCAGTTGAGAGGGGAAATACATCCGTAAGCGAACAGAATAAGGCGGAGATTGTAACAGAACGCCTTTTCAGCCAGCTGGAGGAACTTGCACGGTCACCCAGTGGGTGCAGTATCGCCGAAAGCTTCTCCGGCATGGTTCATTCAATAACAGGTGCCGAACTAATACGGTTCTATTCCTATGATGAAAATGAAAAAGCGCTTGTGGCCCTCTCGTCTCCGGACGGGCAAGCTTCCGACGCAGGGAGAAGCATCACCGCCATGGAATACAACAAACTTGGTTCGACATTCATGAATGGCGGCTCTTTCGCGCTGAGTGTGGACGGCGCCCGGGCAGGACTGCGTTCCTCTCTTGCCATCGATGAAGGCATCGGAGATGTCAGGATAGTTGGCGTGAACAGCGACGACAGACCCGCAATCCTCCTTGTGCTTGGATTCAGGCAAAGTTCCAAGCCAATGTTCTCTGACGATCAGACGCTGATAAGAATCTGCAGGGTCATGTCCAGCATGCTTTCCACGGCCAGGGCCTATTCAAACACGGTCAGCAACACGAATTTCGTCATGGACTGCCTCCAACTATTCACACATTCACTGAAGTCAAACGACGGCGACTGGTCGATGGACTCGGACATGGCTGCAAATAGGCTGTGTTCCATGACAGGGAGTTTGCTGCATCAGGACTTTGCATTTCTCTTTCTGTCATTCAAGGAGCAGACACACGTCTCCCTCCTCGGTAAATGGTCAAAGAAGCCTTTCGAGGGTGCATTGCTCGCTGAAGTCACTGGTTTCATGAAGTCTGCCGAGGGCAGGGAGGGATGGCCGGGCAGCAGGAGCAGGGTGGCAACCATGCACATAGGCGGAAACCGGTTTCCGGTCGTCAACGATTACACCGCAAATTTCGCAACCGTCGTTTCATCAGGTGATTCAGAGGGGCGGATATCCATCGCAATGCTCCTTCTCAATTCGACCGGCCATGCACTGAATGAGGAACTTGTCAATACACTATCGGCAACAATGGATTCGACGAGGCTAATTCTTGAGAGCAGGTATCGCCGTTCCAATCTGGACTGGGCGCTGAACGCAATGAGGAGTGAACTCGGCGTCGCCAAGAGTCTGAGTTCCACCTTTGAAATGCAGTCTATCCTGAACAGCACCGTCCGTGAAACAGGCAGATTCCTGGGCTGTGAACTTTGCTTTATCGAACTGCAGGACGACAGGGGCGGTTATTTCCTTGCGTCTATTGCCGGCAACGCAGGCGAACCGATTTCATTGGAGCAGGCAGCTGAAAGCACGGGCGGAAGGAAGCCGGATGAACACAGAAATGGCTTCTCAAGCGTTATGATGGAGACCGGCGGAAATCTGTACATACAGGGTGAGAAGGCATGCGCCGATGCGCTTTCTCTCGTTCCAGAACAGGAAAGGCATACGATTCTGAAGGCAATGGACGGGAAGCCTATTCGCTCCGTCTACGGAACTCCTGTCTCGTTCGCCGGCAAGCTTCTTGGCATGATAGTCTGTGCGAGATCCTCCGTCGAAAAGACATTCGGAAAGACTGAAGTCGGATATCTGGAGTCGGTGGCTGCGCTCACATCGACAGCAATAGAAAATTCAAGGAACATGCAGGCAACATATGAGGCGCTATCAAAGCTGAGAAGGCTCGACACACTCAGGTCCAATTTCTCAAGCATTGCTGCCCATGAACTCAGGACTCCGCTCACCTCCATCAGAGTCTACATCGAACTGATGAAGATGGGAAAGGTCGGGAAATTCGCTGAGAATGAACTCAGAAACATAGAGAACCTCCTTGCAAGCATTTCGGAGCTGAATGAAATAATAAACAACATGCTCGAGTTCACCAGAATGGAGGCGATGCTCCTTGAAACAGAAATGTCCACGATATCAATCCAGCCCCTGCTGGAGGAGGTGTGCGCCCAGTTGTCGCCCGCAGCGAATGCAAAGTCTATCAAGCTGGAGCTGGATGCTCAGAAGGGAACAAAGAAGGTCAACGCAAACGCACCTCTCGTAAAAAGGGTGGTGAACAACCTGATAGGGAATGCGATCAAGTTCACACCAGAGGGCGGCAACATAGACGTCAGGCTGAGAGATGACACGGAAGGTGTCTTGCTTATAGTCGAGGATACAGGGAAGGGAATACCCTCAGCCGACCTTCCATACATTTTCGACAGGTTTCATGTGGTCGATTCGTCCATACTCCACAGCAGGACCGGCTTCAGGCTCGGACTTCCGATTTCCAAACTCATAGTTGAAAGGCACGGCGGAAGGATTTGGGCGGACAGTGAAGTCGGAAAAGGGTCCAGATTCTATGTTCTCCTGCCCATTAAGCAGGGCGTTTCAACAGAAGACTGGCTTGAGGGAGCGACAAACTACATCCACTGATTTGCCGAAGCAGCGCATCAGGCAGAAGGATGCCGCAGCTTATCGCCTGGCATGTCACAATATTATGTTTCCCTGCCTGTCGCGCAGCGGGTGAACCATTATCGATTCGCCTGCCAGTGCCCCGTATTCCATTGCTTCCTTCACTGTGAGATGAAGACCTTCGCAGTCAACGGGTTTCTCCCAGGTGGATTCGATTACTGCCAGATCCGCCGAGGAGCATTTCTCCTGCAGTGCACTTACTGGCCCTGTATCCCCGGAGAAGACTATTCTGCTGCCTTCCGCCTCTACCGAATAGCCGACAGATGCAACAGGATCCCCGCACCTGTTCGATGGAAAACTGTCCCTGTGTCTTGTGTCGAAACTCTCTATCATGAGTCCGCCTATCTCGATACGCTGCTTCTCCGAGCTGTCAATGAAATGGGCATTGTACTTCAGTTTCCCAATCATTGGTTTCGCTGACTTGTACGCAGCGCCGGTGCTTCCTTCGGGTGTGACAACGTTCAAATCCCCCCTCCTGCCAGCGACCTCAAGCAGCCAGAGAACAGAATTCAGCCCTCCTGCATGATCCAGGTGCTCATGTGATACAATGACCGAGGACAGGAGCTCGTACTGCTCGAGCTTCCTGCCGAAGACACTGTATAGGTAGCTCGCGGCCCCGTCACCACATTCTATCATGTTCACCTTGCCTTCACTCTCGAGCATCATCACTGTGCTTACGCCTGGAATCGAGAATGGTATCTCCAGCCTCACCTTGCCCTCAGCCCAGCTTGCTCCAGACATGCGTCTTTCACTTCCTGAATGCATCACCGACACTCTTCGAAGGAGCATGTATGTGCTATCTACGATATTTCTCTTATCGGCCTTTCCGCGCCAATTGCGTCTGGTAAAGGTACGACAATCGTCAGACGGAAAGTATGATATACCCGCTTGGCCATATAGCAGCCAGTCGCTTCGGCGACAAAACAGAAGAGAGGGATGCATGAAATGGCAATGAGAGAAATACCTTTTGAAGAAGCGAAGCGCATAGCCTATTCAAAGGGTTTGAGACCGGCGAAGGTGAAGGGAACGACGAAACTCGAGTTCACAAAGGGGAACAACCCCAGGCTCGAGGAGACATCATGGGAAGACTTTGAAAACCTTCTCTATGTCCGCAGCCTTTCCGTTCACGAGAGCGGCGGCTTCATGAAAGTCATGAAGAAGTAAGGACAGTCGTATTCTGTTCCGACTTCTGCTAAACCCCTTTATATTTCATTAATTTTCAGCGTTTGCCACGGCCGGCAACGTGTTAATATACTGAATGGACTTAACTCATTTTATGCAGAACATGATTCAGTCGACAGGCACCACGACACTTGCTTTCAAGTGGCGCGACGGCGTCATAATAGCAACGGACAGGCGGGCCACGATGGATACTATGATCAGCTCAAAAACAATTTCAAAGCAGCATAAAATCAGTGACCATATTGCCATGACAATCGCCGGCGGCGTCGGAGACAGCCAGCACATGGTCAAGGTGCTGCAGGCGGAAAGCGGCATCTTCTTCTTCAAGAACGGTTACGAGATTTCAGTAGGTGGCGTGGCGACACTGCTTGCCAACATACTCAACCAGACGAAGTTTTATCCAGAATACACCTTCCCCATCATAGCAGGCGTGGACGGGTCTGGAGCTCATGTCTACTCCGTCGATCCTGCGGGTGGCGCTGAAAAGGATGATTTCATTTCCGTCGGCTCAGGCTCCCCGTATGTCTACGGTGTCATGGAAGACAGATACAAGTCTACGGAGCTGTCGAAGGAAGAGGCTTTTGACCTTGCCATCCGCGCCCTCTGTTCCGCACTTAAACGTGATGCAGCAACAGGAAACGGAATAGATGTTGTGACGATTACTGCAAAGGAATTCTACAAGTGGCCAGACAAGGAAGTCACAAAGCTTGCATCCAAATACGGTGTGAACTTCTGAAATTGCGTCATTCAGGCAGCCGCGCCTGGCTCTTGGGCAGCTATGTCAGGTGAGCCAGCCAAGCTGTCTCTTGGCGTCATCGGACATCTTCTCGGGCGACCATGCCGGTTCCCACACTATATCCACGTTCGCCTCTTTTACGTCCTTTATTGAAAGAAGCTTGTTCGTCACGTCCTCCTTCATAAGTCCGCTGACCGGGCAACCAGGGGCAGTAAGCGTCATCTCGACGGCAACCTTCTCACCCTCAATATCCACCTTGTAGACAAGTCCCAGATCCACTATGTTGATAGGTATCTCAGGGTCGTAGCATTCTCGAAGTACTTCGAGTACCTCTTCTTTGTTTGTCATTCGCCATTCACCTTCAACTTAACTATTTTGATGCAATTTAATAAGCCTTGCTGTAGTTGGTGCAGCTAAGAAAACGGCCAACTCCATCAGTCCTGCCCCTGCAAAGGATGCACCTTTCTGGCATGTTTAAATAGCTGTGTCAATAACCGGAAATGCGAAAAGTCGGGACACATTCGCGATTGATGTTCCCGTTGGATAGCCGAAAACAAAGTCATTTAAGAAGGATCAGGATCGTCCTCAAGATGAAAAAGCTACTCGCTGCACTAGTCGCCCTGGCACTTGTTTCAGTCTATTCTCTCATAGTTGCTGTGCCAGGAGCTTACGGCTCCGCTTTGCCACTCGTCCCCGTCACGTCCGACGCTATCGGCATACCTGCCGGAGCAGTCAATACCCATGCGCAGTCAAACCGTTCGATTGATATCACGTTCTCCCTCGACTTTTCAAATCAGGCGGCACTTGACACGCTGCTCACAAAACTATACACCCCCGGTAATCCGGAGTATCATCACTGGCTCTCTCCTGCGCAGTTTTATTCAAGTTTCGCTCCTTCCCATTCAACTGTCACGGCTCTTGAAAACTACATGGCGCAGTTCGGTGCGTCAACCGCCAGCGTAGCTGGTGATGGCACACTCGTGACATTTTCAGCATCGGAGGGGGCAATCCACAGCGCCCTGGGCGTTTCATTCTATTCATTTGAAGTTGGCGGAAGGCAGTACTACAGCGCGACAGGTGTGCCTGCTATGCCTCTTGTCCTCGCGAGCGGAATCAACGGAATTCAGGGACTGCAGGACTATGTCCAGTTCTCTCACCCGGCCATTTCAACCTCGAACACCACTTCCGCCTCTCCATCATATGTGCCCCCGACATCGCCGACAGCAACCTCTCCATTTAACCCTGCGACAATAAAGGAAGCCTACAATTTCACTGGTCTGTACAAGAGAGGAATCTTCGGAGACGGTGTCTCCCTCTCAATTGTCACAGCCTACTCCTATCTGAACAGCACTCTCCAGACATTCGACAGCCAGTTTGGCATAACGCCATACAGGGTCAACCAGGTGCAGCCGCTTGGTCCGCCCGGCAATCTCAGCCTCGAAACCACCCTCGATGCCGAATGGATGACGGCCATAGCGCCGAATGCGACAATCAACGTTGTTGAGGGACCGAATGCACAGATAACCACATTCACAAGCATCTTTCAGTATGTCATCCAACACAACATTTCTTCCGTGGTAAGCACAAGCTGGGGAACGCCGGAGAGTCAGACCCCTGCATCCACAATCACTACTGACAACAACTTATTCAAACAGGCTGCGGCGCAGGGCATAGCGATTACAACTGCATCGGGTGACAACGGCGCATATGACAACACATCCAGCCTTACCCCTGATTTTCCTTCATCGTCGCCGTTTGTTACCGCAGTGGGAGGAACATGGCTCAACCTGACGCAGAGCGGTTCTAACGTGGTCAGATACTCCGAAACAGCATGGGCAAAAAGCGGAGGAGGAATAAGCACCGTCTTCCCTGTTCCCGCCTACCAGACAAGCCTCCCGGGCGGCCTTGTCCTAAAGGGCAGGGGCGTTCCAGATGTTGCGCTGAATGCCCAGCCCTCCTCCAGCTATTTCGTCTACTACCAGTCCTCCACTTCACAGACGGGATGGCTTGGCGCGGGCGGTACCAGTTTCGGTGCACCAATATGGGCTGGAATTATAGGTCTTGAAAACCAGCTCAGAAACACCGCGGGAGAGGGAAATATTGGATTACTGAATCCGGACATCTACAGCCTTTCACTCACGTCCAATTACAGCAGCGCCTTTCACGACATCACACAGGGCAACAACGGTTATTATTCTGCAGGACCAGGCTATGATCTTGTGACCGGACTGGGTTCGCCCGATGTCTCGAGCCTGGCCCTGATGCTTGCCAGGATACCCGCTCAACCTCTGTCCGTGAAAGCATCCGCCACTCCAAGCTGGGGAGATTCGCCTCTGCTTACCTCGCTGTATGCCAATGTAAGCGGCGGTTTCTCGCCATACAATGTTACCTGGTTTTTGAACGGATCGCTCAACGGGTACGGTTTCAATCATATTGTCAGCCTGGATGGTGCCGCAGTCTACCACTTCAAGGCGGTTGCCAGCGACAATGTGTCCTCCACTGCATCTTCTTTCGTCAACGTGACAGTCTACAGCAACAGCAACAGAAACCCTCTGTCACTCAATGCCTCGCCCTCGGTAGGCGATGCGAATCTGAGCGTCAGTTTCAGCGGAACGCTGAAAAATCCGCCGGTCATCCTCGCACCTCCATATCCCTATTACATATGGGCGTTTGGCGATTCTGCCCGCTCGTTAAACAATTCATCGCCGTCGACTTCCCATCTGTACACAACGGGTGGAAACTACACAGCGCTGCTGACCGCCTACATACCGTCCTCGAATTCAACGAGGGGGTACTACACCGCTCAGGCAACCGCCAAAGTGGATGTGGCTCCACACCTCAGGGCCGCGATTCTGTCAAACAGGACGGGAGGAAGCTATCCGCTCCATCTCAAACTGGTCGCGTCGCAAAAGGGAGGCACGCCGTCCTTCGTCTATTCATGGGCATACTCAAACACAAGTGGTTCCTTCACATCCACTTCAGGCGTTGTGTATGTCAACTACACTGCTGTGGGGATTTACCATGTCAAACTCACGGTTACCGACAAATACAAGTCGTCGTCCACAACAGCAATGACCGTCAATGTCTACACTCCCATGGTTGTAAACATAACGGTGTCCCCGTCAACCAGCGGTGTCTCGCCTTTCAATGTCACGCTGCACGCTTCAGTCAGCGGCGGCGCGGGCGGTTACTTCTACGAATGGACGTTTGACAACACAAGCACAAAGGCCGGCAATCCCATAACACACGTTTTCCAGAACGGCGGGAGCAAGTCAATAACACTGACCGTCACAGACCTTGCCGGAGACACGGCGTATGGAAACGTTACGGTGAGCGTCCAGTCGCTTGGCCTCCTGAACCTGCTGAAGGGTGAGGCTGCATTCGTCATTCTCGCAGCCACCGTCATAGTGGCGGCACTGATCAGCTATGCAATATCAAGAAAAAGAAAGAAGCTGTGAACAATCCCCCTGGCCCCTGAATTGGAGCCGAGCCCGGCAGCCGGGATGCCCGCCTGCTGCCTGTATATATGCAGAAAGTCGTTACGTGTCTTGTGCCCCTAAGGTCGTCGATATACACCAAAGGTTTCGAAATATACAGGCGAGGCGGGGTTGCGATCGATGTTGAGACAGAAAAATCGGTGTACCTCTTCGTCGAGGGTGAGCACCAGAAGTATGACGTAAGGCTGATGAGCGACGACACTTTCAACTGCACATGCAGGCTGGGCAGCCTGAAGGCAGGCAAGGGTGTTCTATGCTCTCATGTTATCGCTTCCATTCTCTTCATGTCGGAGAAACAGTCTGCAGAGAAGCGCGGCGCGGGTGTGAAGTCGGAGTCCAGTGCGGACTGAAATATGTGTATGGGCGCCTTCAAGCGCTCAGCGTCCGTTCCTGATTGCTATTATGCCCACACCCACCATTGCGGTCACAAGCGCTATCGGACCCACAACTGCAAACCACGGCACAAAATTGACTCCTGACACCGCGGCTGTGAGTATTTCTCCCGTCTGCTGAACAAACGAGCTTGTGGATGCGGTCACAGTGAGTGTGTATGTGTTTGAAAACGCCGATGGGTTCCCTTTTGAATAGAGCAGAAAACTGAGCGTTGCATTGTTGCCCACGGTTGCGTTCTGCGGAATGGCTATTGTTATCTCGTTTGAGAAGTTGTGCGACGACTCCACGGTGAAAGAGGGCTGACTGATAACATAACTCCACCCGGTGGGGCCGCTGAAGTGTATGTCACCTATGTTGAGCTGTATCTCCCTGAACCCTCCCTGCGCACTTATGTTCAGGTAGAAATGGGCGCTCTGTCCTGCCTTCTGCATCAGCCCCATGGCGCTGACATCCTGCTGTATGGCCGTGGGTGAAATAAGCACATAGCCGAGCAGGACAATGCTTACAAGGACTATCACCGAGAGAATATCCAGCAGCTCGACTTTCAGGTTCACGGATGCATTATCGAAGCGATTGACTTCAAACTTTCCATCGCTTGCTTAAAAAAAAGGGGTTAAGAGGTTTAAAGGGAGTTTTTATTGAATGACAGGAGGCCCGGAAGACTGGGGAGGTCCACTGAAGGTGCTCATGGGCAATCCTCCAGACATCAGCCCCGCGTTCGGCAATGAAATGCTGCCAGAGCCGCCTGTGCCCGTGGGTGCGGTGCTGCCGTGCGATGCCAACTTTATCGTCGTTGGCGTGCTGAAGAGTGCACCCTCCGATGCTGAGGCAGTCTGGCCATTGGCATTCCCTGCGGCCGGCAGGGCATCAATCCGTGCGTTGCCATGGCCCGTTCCCGATGGAACTCTCAGTCCGTGGAGCTCTATTTCCGTCTCTGTGTTGTTCAGCGCAATGCTTGTGCTCAACGCAGTCTGTCCCGGCGGGAATTCAAGAAGGCTTATACGGACACCGCCTTCCAGTTCCACTTCCAGTTCCGAGTTGTTCAGGTATATGCTCGTGTAGATGGCAGGGGTCGACTGCTGCGCTTCCGTGACGCTGAAGCTCAGCCGCAGGCCGCCGCTTATGTGTATTTCAAGCTCTGAATTGTTTAGGTAGAATTTTGTGCAGAAGGGGTGGTATGAGAGATTCATGCTTCCAGAAGGCAGTGTGCTGTGTGGGGAGGTGCCAATCACGTTCGTCTCTTCGCCTCCAGTGTGTATGGAAATGCTCGAGTTCGTGCTTGTGATATGCGTTTGCTGGATCAGGTTCACAGTCAGGTTCCCGCTGCCGTTCACATCTACGTGAACGCCTCCCCTTACCTTGACCCTGAGTTCAGAGTTGTTGAGGTTCAGCACCGTGTAGGTGTATATCGTCAGCATCCCCGATGAGCTGGAGCGGATGTTCAGATGAACTCCGCCGTTTATCACAGCATCCAATTCGGAATTGTTCATGACTATGGTGGTGTAGATGATCAGCGTCGAATTTGTCTGGTTGGCGGGCAGGACAATGTTCAGGTATATTCCGCCGTCTATGTGTATTTCAAGCTCTGAATTGTTGAGGTAGATGGAGGTTGTGATTATTGCAGTGGTGTTATTCGCGTATGGTGCAATCACATGGAAGGTGATTGTGGAAGTGTTTGTAACGCCATTTCCCGATGCAGTTATGCTGACGACGTACGATGTGTTTTCCGTCACCACCGGAGCGGTGTAGTTTGCGGCTGCGGCTGTGTCATTAACACCGGAGACAGCTACCCATGACTGGTTTGCAGTCCACGAGATGCCGCCTGAAATGCCTGTTGCCACGTAGCCGATGATGTACTGCCCTGCCATGCCTGAATCGACCGTGAGTTCAGCAGGCAGATTGTCGAACGCAATGCCCGGTGCGGGAGGAGGCGATGTCCGATTAACGATCACATTGAATGTGAGCGTTGACGAGTTGTTTGCGCCGTTTCCCGAGGTGACCGATATGAGCGCGATATAGGTGCTGTTGACTGAAACGACGGGTGCCGTGTAATTCGCGAATGCTGTGGTCGAGTTGAATGTCGAAACATCTACCCATGACTGGTTTGTCGCCCATGAGAGGCCGCCTGCAGCGAGCATGGCGGTGTAGTTGACAACGAAGGTCCCCTGCTCTCCAGGGAATACTGTAACCGTTGCCGGAAGGTTGTCAAGTGCTATGTGCGGTGACCGACTGACGGTCGGTGCTATGACATCGAAGGTGATTGTGGAAGTGTTTGTAACGCCATTTCCCGATGCAGTTATGCTGACGACGTACGATGTGTTTTCCGTCACTACAGGCGCTGTGTACGAAGCGGATGCGTTTGCGGTGCCTGCGCCCGAAACGGACACCCATGAGGCGTTTGCCGTCCAGGTTATACCGCCTGCCGTTCCGGACGCTTTGTATTCAATCAGGTAGTTGCCGGCGACGCCTGAATCGACCTGAAGTGTCGCAGGCAGGTTGCCGAACCTGATGTACTTCTCCGCTGGAGGTGTCACGCCCCCCTTGTAACCATACACCGTCACTTTACTGAAACCCGGTGTTACCTTCCCCAGTACGGAGTGGACGTATATGCCCACCCATCCGGCTGCGCTGGCGGTCCCCTGGACTACAAGGGATATGTTGTTGTCAGTTGTGCCTGCCGTGTAGTAGGACACGCCTGAGGCCAGCGTAAGATTGCCGTTCTCGGTGGTCCAGTTTGACCCTGAAAATGAGAAGTAGGCGGCCGCGCTCGAGAATGTGGAATTCTGGGTGATGCCAATCTGCACTCCTGAGACGAAGGATTCGGTGACCGCAAGCCTAAGCGGGAAAATCCATGTGTGCACGGAAGTCAGATTCACCGACTTTGGTATGCCTGTGATGTAGCCTGACCCGCCCGGTCTTGTCAGCGGGTTAACGTTTTTCAGCTGGGACATCTGCATGTATATTGCGAGCGACGAGACGACCAGGGCGGCTATCACAAGGACGGTGATAACTCTCCTTCCCCTTCGTGTTCCTACAAGTGATCTGAGCATGTTAGTCATCCAGAAGCAGGCGCAAAATCAGTTGGTCGAAGGTCTTTCCTTCTTGTCGTCTTCCTTCGCCTTCTTCCTTGCTTCGATATCAAGTTTCAGCTGGCTTATCTCAGAACCTACCTTTTCCATCCTTCCGCGCAGCTTCGCACGGTAGTTGTCGTTGTTGTAGACAATGGATTCGTAGTCGTTCTGTGTCATCTCGTTTCTCGCTATCCTTGTCTTTGCTCCCTGTTCAATGATATCACATACTCTCAGTTCCTCCTCCAATTTTTCATTCTCCTTTCCAAGCATGTCCAGCCGTCTTGTCAGCCTGTCTACTTCGGACAGCTGCCCCTTGGTCTCTTGCTCTTCACCGTAAATCAGTAATAGTGATCCTCGCAGGATCAGGCTTCCCAGGGCTCCGCCTATGGCACCGACTATCAGCACGATTGCAAAAACAAATACTTCCTGCGGAACGCCTGAGGAAGCGATGAAGAATGAATTGAAGAAAATGAATGGTGCCATCAGTATCCTGTTGTACTCCAGTATACCAAGCCATGAAATCAGTGATGTAATGACTATGAGTATTGATGAAGAGGCAAACGCACCAGAAGCTCCGGTGAGCACACGCCTGCTTGTGATTGCCCCCGCTACAAGCGATGCGATGAAAAGGGTCACAAAACCGTAGGAGTCAAGGAGGCCGGGAACAGTCACCCCGTAAATCAGGAGCGTCGCGCCTGCCCCGCCGATGAAAGCCCTCAGACCTATGTTAACTCGAAACACCTACCCATCCTCTCAGTCATCAGGAAATTATCCGTAAATAGCATCCAGTCGTCGCAGTACCTGTCAGCATTACGATGTTATCAAGGTTGATAATTTATATATTGTGGTCCAAAACGAAATATGATTGGTACGCTGGCTATGCCGAATCAAGGTGTGCAGCCATCTGGCAACTCAACACCTCTTAAGCCCCTTCAAAGGTTTATCATGTCGTTCAGCACCTGAAGCGAGGTCTTCTGCTCCTCCCACTTGAGCCTGCCGTTTGCCGTTTCATAGTCGACCCATTCAAAAGCGGTGTGCTCGGATGAGAGCTTTATGTCCTTTGTGTCCACCTGCACTCCGAAGGTATGCTCCTCGATGTCGTTGCCGTCCTTGCTGTATTTGAATGGGACGCGCAGGTCTATAATGTAGCTTAACTCGCCAATGCCTGTCTCCTCCAGTATCTCCCTTTCGAGGGCTTCGAGGAGCTGTTCATTTTTTTCGACGTGGCCGGTGATTGGCGTCCAGTAGTCTCCCCTGTCAGCAGGCCGCTTCATGAGGAGATACTCCACGTTCGTGTCTGAATGGTACAGGATTGCCATAATTTTCATGATCTGAGCCATACCAGCACACAACCTGAACGGGCGCAACAACGCTCACAGATGATAAAACCTTTGCTGGCTCCTCGCTGCGCAGTGAGTTGGAAGCTGCTAGACCCACCCTCTCCTTATGATGTCTCTCCCCACTATCATGCGCTGAATCTCATTGGTGCCTTCGTATATCTCCGAAATCCTCGCATCCCTGTACATGCGCTCGATTTCCGAACTCTTCACGAATCCCACCCCACCGTGTATCTGGAGGCTCTCATCAACGCAGAACGACGCTGTCTCGGAGCCAAAGCATTTTGCCATCGCAGCCTCCCTCGTGAGCTGCCTTCGTTCCTCCTTCTTCCATTTTGAGGGGTCGGTGCCAAGCTTCTCCGCCCTCCAGGCTGCCATGTATGTGATGTATCTGAGCAATTGAGTCCGCATCCCCATCTCTGCGATTTTGAACTGAATAGCCTGCTGCTCGGATATGGCTCGGCCGAACTGCACCCTTTTCTTCGAGTAATCCACAGCCAGCTCAATGGCTCTTTCAGACGCTCCGAGGGAACATGCCGAGAGCGAAATCCTTCCCACATCAAGCGAAGTCATCGCGACGTGGAACCCTTTTCCCTCACCGCCGATGACGCTGTTCTCGGGAACATGCACCCCGTCGTAGAATACCTGCATGGTGCTGCTTCCCCTGATGCCCATCTTCTCCTCCTCCCTTCCAAGCGAAAGTCCCTTCATGCCCCTCTCGACTACGAAGGCGGTAATGCCTTCGCCATGCTCGGATGCGGGTGCAGTCTTTGCAAATACGATGTAGGTGCCTGCTTCCTTGCCGTTGGTTGCCCACATCTTGGAACCGGTGATGGTGTATCCGTCCCCATCCCTGACGGCAGTTGTCTGAATGGACGATGCATCAGATCCCGCCCCTGGCTCTGACAGGTTGAAAGATATAAGCTTCTCTCCCCTTGCGGCAGGGACCAGGTACCTCTGTTTCTGTTCCTCCGTTCCGTAGTAAAGGAGGGCTGAGCTGCCCAGCGAAGAGTGTGCACCGAGAATTGTACCCACGGAAGCGTCCACCCTTCCGATTTCCTCCATCAGTATGCAGTAGCCTATCTTGCCCAGTCCTGCGCCGCCGTACTTCTCGGGAACAGGGGCGCCCAGGTATCCCGCCTTCGCCATCTTTCTAATGACAGCCTCCGGGAATTTGGCATCCCTGTCTATTTCGGCCGATACGGGCCTGAGTTCCTCTTCCATGAACTCCCTGACTGCTTTCCTCAGCAGAATCTGTTCATCCGTGAATTCAAATTCGATCATGGGGCTGAACCTGCCTGCTT
>JAKAVR010000032.1 GCA_021817225.1 Thermoplasmata archaeon | reverse complement strand
CGTGCTGCTGCTTACAAGACCGTAGTCGAAGGAACCAAGGTAGTGTCCCTCAAACTTGGCAACCTTGCTCCTCTTTCCACGCGCCATCGCAATCCTTATGGCTAGCAGGTTGGCCTCCGTCCCGCTTGATGTGAACCTCACGCTCTCGGCGGAGCTTACCATGTCGGTTATGTCTGTTGCAAGCTGCAGTTCCAGCGGGTTCGGTGCACCCGCGGCGCTCGTGCCGTAAGTCTCCATCGTATCCTCAAGTGCCCTGTGTACCCCCTTGTTTCCATGACCGAGTATAAGCGACCCCGATGCCATGTTGTAGTCAATGTACGCGTTCCTGTCGAAATCAAAGATGGTTGCACCCGAAGCATGTTCAATCTGCAGCGGGTAAGGCTCAAAAAAGAAATCCTCGCCGCTCACTCCCCCCGGCAGTATTCTCTTCGCCCTGGCCCATGCCTCGCGCGAAGCGCCAGTCCTCTTCCTGAAGATCCTGAGCTGACGTGATATCTTCCTTTCCACATCCTGTATCAAATGCACATCACCGGGACTGCCTCCTTGCCTATCTGCTAATACACTGGTTGGATTAGAAACTAATCGATCAGGAGACTGTCTGACAGTCTGTCGACTCCCCGGCGGGATGATTTTTTTTCTGATTTTCTAATAGAAAGGTAGTTAAATTCGCTCGGATAAAATCCCCCCGCCCTAGAGGCAACGTGATCGAATGAAGTTAACACCTATGGTGCTAGTAATGTTGATGGTCCTCGCCGGCGCTGTTGTCCTGCTCCCCGGCCAGGCAAGCGCGGCAGGCGCTGCGAATACAATAACTACAAACAACGTTTATGGTAATCTGCAGAACAGCTTCACCGTTGATGGAGCGCTGTTTTTCGGGGTGTACCTGAACCAGTCAACCTCCCAGGTTGTCACCATTTCATTGATAAACACAACGAGCGGGGCCACTCTCAGAGCAATGACTGTAACAACAGCGAGCACGGGCGTGTATCAGTCGTGGGTCAGCAGCAATTTCAATTTCTTTGACCTGACCAACTTCAACACTGGCAACTACAAGCTGCAGCTAAGCGTAACTGGAATTGCAGTTGCAAATGCATCGTTCACCATTTCATACCCCGTATACAAGGCTCATGTGGAGACAACACTTTCAGATTACTCGACAGCCAACCATTACTTCACCGTTGGCAGCGAGATTTACGCCAACATAGTCGCCACGGACCAGTTCGGCAACCCCATGTCCGGAAACACTTCCGCAGGACTCTATGAACTGGTGTATTCGGGAATGGCAAATACATCCCAGCATGCCTACATATCGGGCTACACACCGCCCAATGACTACGGCATTTCCTCCGTTGCCTTCTATTCAGGCTTTGTCGGGTACCGGTCAGGCGAATACAACCTGACAATAGAGTTCGCGGGTTATCCTGCAGGCTCTAACAACTACGACCCGGTAATCGGCCACGCTGTCTATTACCTGATTAACCCGTCTGTGACAATTAGCCCTTACAGGCCAGGCAACATATACGGCCAGGGAACAACGCTGCAGTTCGAGGGCGTATTCTCACCCTTTGACGGTGCAATCAACGTCTCAATCACAAGCTCCTCCACCGGCGCGCAGATTTTCAATGAGAGCAATGTCGCTCTCTCCGGCGGATACTGGAACGGCAGTTACAGGGTTAACTACTCAGTTCCAGACGGCGCTTACATCTTCACGGTAACGGAAGCATCGAACAACTATACGGTCTATACGACATACCTTTACTTCCAGGCGCTCATTCTCTCCGCCTTTGCAAATGAGGCATACTACCTCCCGGGCGAGCCCGCGACAATATACTACACAGTTACCAACACCTCCAACAACGCCCCCGCAGTAGGCGTTAATGTTTCATACATCATGAACTACACAACGACGAGCGGTGCTCAGTCTCTCCAGGGTGTTGTTTCAGGTGGAGTGCTCAACCTCGTGATACCATACACAGCAAAGATACCCTCCACCATCCATGTCACCCTCCGCGCTGTCGACAGCTACGGCCACAACGCGACCCAGGAACTGTACCTTGGCGTGCACAAGCTTATAGGATTCGTCTCAACCGACTCACCTTCTTACTACCCGTCACAGCCCGTGACTGTTTCAGTGCAGGCTGCAGTTGGTCCCAACGCATTCAACTACGCCCCTGTTGCAGGAGCGAAAGTATACGTCAATGTATCCATTGGCGGCTCGGTGATTTCCTCCTACAGCGGTAGCGGACTCACAACGGATGCCCAGGGCATTGCGTCCTACGCCTTCATGCTCAGCAGAAACGCAACTCTCGGAACATACACTGTGAATGCTAAGATCACCGCTTACGGCTGGTCCAACACTACTACTTACACCTTCCAGGTGACAAAGCAGCCGGTCGTTTACACGCTTGAACTTGTCCCGGGGCAGACATCTTATGTCGGTGGGCAAGAATTCACAGCTACATGGATGCTTGTTAACAATGGAACTGCCAAGACGCCTGCGTTCGCTTCCTTTGTAGCATACATCGGAAACAGTGTTGTTGCAGCCGGAACCAACTCGAACGGCACGATAAGCTTCCAGGTGCCTACGAACACGAACGGCATTCTTTACATGGCTGTCTCCGCTTCTGATGCCGAAGGGGACTCTGCAAGCTCGACGTTGAGCGTGAGCGTCAGCCAGGCGCTTCTTGTTATCAATCCGAGCACGCTTGAGTTCTTACCGTCCACAGTCGTGACATTCAGCTACCACGTAATCGGCAGCGGCTTCTCTTCACCTGTCTACCTTTACACAATCGAAGACAACAACGGGAACTCTGTGGCAAGCGGCACTCTGACAGCATCCTCCATAAGCTTCAGCATACCAAAGAATCCGTCATCATCATACACCCTCTATCTCACCGCAACAAACAAGACATCCGGCGGAGTGGTCAATCAGTCTTCAACAATTTACGAGCTTTCAGGCACGGTCATGTCATTCTCGATATCGCAGTCAAGCTACGTTTCTGGAACATACAGTCCTGGCCAGTCGGTCAGCCTATACTACAGCATTTCAGCATACGGTTCAGGCTCGCTTTCCAGCGCATACACAATATACGTGTGGATACCGGGAGTGCCCGCGTCGTACAGGATATATTCAGTGACTTCATCCTCCGGCACACTCTCATACGCAATACCGAACGGCGTCAGCCAGGGCAATTACCAGATTGAGTCGTATGCTGTTTCAGTGCCATCAAACAGCTATACACCCGTAGTCGCCCAGAGCATGCAGATATCCTCCGTGGAACCATTCTGGAACTACAATGTGGTCGGAGGCGTCAGCCTCGGCTCGGTAATCATGGGAATCTTGACACTGGTTGCTCTTGCACTCGCTGTTATAGCGTACAGCGGAAAGAGGGTACATACGCGCCCGCCGCCGAAGTCGGGACAGCCTCAACAGCAGGGCAAACAGGCCGAGGCAAAGCCCGAACAGGGGAAGGACGAAGGGGACAGCAAGCCACCTACCTGATCCCGAGTCACCACAGCAGGCAAACACTTTCACTCAAACACTTTTCATTCCACTTTTATTGAGCAGTAGGCTACAACTTCCCTCATTCTTTCCACCTGCCCCGAATGGCCGTAGGCAAGCATGCTTGCCTGGCCGCTGCCGACGGCGCAAAGCATTGCCATAACAGGTCCGTAGCCGCACATGCTGATGTCCCTGCCCACCACAGCTTCGTACAACCCCCCGGGATCGTAATGCAGTATCCTGTCGATTGCAACCATGTCCTTTTCCCTGGCCACCTCCGGTGTTACATAGTGCGAGAAGTCGCTGGAAGCTATCACAACGGCATCCACATCCTTTATGGCTGACGCGATCTTCAGGCCAACCTGCCTGGCAGTTTCATAGTCCTGCGCCCCCATGCACACCGGGACGAACCTTATCTCGCTCCTCATGAACTGCAGAAAAGGAAGCTGCACCTCGATCGAATGCTCACCTGCCTGCGCTTCGTCGTCGAAATCAAACAAGCCGCCCTCCAGCCTTCTCGACAGGCTGCCGTCCAGATGAGCAGTGCCGAGCGGAGTGATGTAGTCCCCGCTCGAGAGCGAGGCGAGATCGCTCGTGCCATAATGGTTTGGACCGATTATCACGAAGACTTCAGGGAGACCGTCCTTCCAGAGTTCGAGATAGGCATGCGCCGCCACGGGTCCGGAGTACATCAGGCCCGCATGAGGGACAACTATGCCCCTTATCCTCCTGGATTTCCCCTCGTTTCCCTTCGACGGGAGCTCTCCGGGGCCGAGCTTCGACCCGAAACAGCCACGCACCTGAGCCTTCAGCCCTTCGGCCGAACTATCATAAAAAGCACCTGCAACCGCGGGATACCTCAAGAAGGATCACCGCTTAATGGTAGAGCTGATGGGACGGATTAAATCGATGCCTCGAAATCGTCGATAGCCTGGGTGAATTCCTCATTTGTCTTTATCAGGCCGCGGGCTTTCACCACTTCCCTTGCAAGGAGCCAATAGATGCATGCAAGCGCCCTCCTTCCCTTGTTGTTGGTCGGCACCACAAGATCAACGTTCCTTGTCTCGTTGTTTGCGTCACAGAGACCGACAATAGGTATTCGGATATTGAGTGCCTCGTGCAGTGCCTGCTGGTCCGCCGAGGGGTCGGTAACGAAGAGAACCTCTGGCTCGGTGAATTCAGGGAGATTGGGATTAGTCATTGTTCCGGGGACAAATCTTCCCGGCATTGACTTGGCTGATATTGCTTCAGCAAACAACTTGGACGGCTTCTGGCCATACTGCCTTGCAGATACAACAAGCACATTCTTTGGTTCGAAGCGGGCGAGGAACTTTGCCGCGACCCTTATCCTCAGGTCGGTTTGCTTTATGTCAAGGACGTACAAACCATCGCTTCTCACCTTGAAAATGAATTGCTTCATATCGGCGCTTTTCTGCTGAGTGCCGATGTGAACTCCGGATGTGAGGTAGGTGTCCTCAGGTATCAGATACTCTTCCGGTTTTGCCTCTTCACTCATCATGAGATTACCTAGTTGTTGACTCTCTTTCGTCTAACTGTCATTGGTATTAAGTCTTTGCTGAATTCAAGCATCGAAATATCAACAGGATCAATCATGCCGGACGGAACCTCGACAAGAATTGGTGCACCCATTGAAATCTGCAGAGCCCTCGCCCCTATAATCCGGGCCCTTTCAAATCTGGTATATCTGATATCCAAGTCAATGCACCTAGGTGAATTACCCTGTATTAGGGGTCCTTTTATAAGCCTTTCGTGATTATCTTAAGCACACCTGTCCCATGTTTGCACCACATGACCGTACCGCCGGACTGCTCAATTCGAAGCTCGGTATTCCATTGCGTATTACTATATTCGTAATATATTATATATGAGCAAAAAGCAATGCATTAAACGCCTGCAGCTGCAAAGCCAGAGTACCGGCAGTTAGAAAACCATCAAGCATTTTTATTCTGTGTCACAGCACTTCCCATGCCTGCCGTGGACCAGCGTTATCAGACCCTCTTTTAAAAAGAGGGAAAGCTGTAGCATTCCGCATGAAGAGCATCACCCGGAAGGTACCCGATATCAAAGTTGCACCTCCTGGCCCGGCTGCCAGGGAAATAATCGCAAAGGATGAGAGTTTCGTGGCCACCACCACCAAGAGCCTCCCAGTGGTTGCAAAGAGGGCCAGGGGACTTGAAGTCGAAGACGTCGACGGGAATTTGCTTCTCGACTTCTCAAGCGGCATCAGCGTCCTGAATGTGGGGCACTGCCATCCCAGGGTTGTCGAGGCGGTGAAGAAGCAGTCAGAGGAACTGATGCACTTTGCGGGGACGGACTTCTACTACGACATACAGGCTTCTCTCGCACAGAGGCTGGCGGAGCTGACACCTGGAGAGTTTGACAAGAAAGTCTTCTTCGGAAACAGCGGAGCGGAATCTGTTGAGGCCGCAATCAAGGTTGCAAGATGGTCGACCGAGAGGAAGAGAATGATTGCCTTCATCGGTGCATTCCACGGAAGGACCATGGGCGCCCTATCGCTCACTGCAAGCAAGTCGGTGCAGAAGCAGAGGTTCTTCCCTGCTCTCGACGGCGTGACGCACATCCCGTTTGCCAACTGCTACAGGTGCCCGTATCATCTCGAATACCCCTCGTGCGATCTCTGGTGCGCAAAGACGCTTGACGAAACATACTTCAGCTCCTTCATACCGCCTGATGAAGTTGCAGTCCTTTTCGGCGAACCCGTCCAGGGAGAGGGCGGATACATAGTCCCGCCAGGGGAGTTCTATCCAACGATACACAGGATACTGAAGAAATACGGCATACTTTTCGCGAGCGACGAGGTGCAGGCAGGCCTGGGGCGCACCGGAAAGATGTGGGGCATAGAGCACTGGGGCATCGCTCCCGACATACTGACCACATCGAAGTCGCTCGGCTCGGGGATACCGATATCGGCAACGGTCTTCAGGAAGGACCTCGACTTTGGCGTCCAGGGAGCGCACTCCAACACTTTCGGCGGAAACCTTGTGGGATGCGCTGCTTCAATGGCGACCCTTGATGTCATACAGGAGGAGGGACTTGTTGCCAACTCCGAAAAAATGGGTTCTTACTTCAGGAAGAGGCTAGAGGAGCTGAAGTCAAAACACGAGTTGATCGGTGATGTCAGGGGCCTGGGCCTCATGCTTGCGGTCGAATTCGTCAGGAACAGGAAGACGAAGGAATATGCTCAGAAGGAGAGGGACCAGATACTCACCGAAGCGCACAGGATGGGGCTAATACTCCTGGGCTGCGGAAAGTCCGGTATCAGGCTTATACCGTCACTCAATGTGACGATGGGACAGATAGACACTGCAGTGGAGATTCTGGACAGGGCGATCTCAAAAACAGGAACCTGATCACTTGAGCAGCTTTCTGGAAATCACCAGGCGCTGAATCTCGCTCGTTCCTTCGTAGAGCCTGGTGATCCTGGCATCCCTGTAGAACCGCTCCACTGGAGTTCCACGTATGTACCCTACTCCGCCGTGAATCTGTACGGCCTTGTCCGCCACCTCATTTGCTGTCTCGGATGCGAAGAGCTTTGCCATTGACGCAGCCAGTGAGTAGTCCTTGCCTTCATCGCGAAGGAATGCAGCCTTGTACAGGAGCAGCCTGGAAGCTTCAACCTTCATGGCCATGTCTGCAAGCATCCACTGTATTCCCTGGAACTCCGAGATTTTCCTGCCGAATTGCTCCCGCTGCTTGGAGTATTCAAGGGCAGCCTCGAATGCGCCCTGGGCTATTCCCAGACTTTGCGCACCGACTCCTATTCTTCCGCCATCAAGAGTTGAAAGTGCTATCTTCATCCCGTCACCCTCGTTCCCGAGCATGCTGGCTGCTGGCACTGCGCAGTTCTCGAGGTGGATGGAGACGGTTCCAGACGCGTTCAGACCCATTTTCTTGAGCGGCGCGGAAATGTTGAAGCCCTTTGTCCCGC
Source organism: Thermoplasmata archaeon (assembly GCA_021817225.1). GTDB lineage: Archaea > Thermoplasmatota > Thermoplasmata > Sysuiplasmatales > Sysuiplasmataceae > JAJZXY01. The sequence continues at coordinate 13,323 of JAKAVR010000032.1, read as the reverse complement.
GCTCAATCATAAACGCGCTCAGCCCCCTGCTTCCCTTTCCTGGAGATGTCCTTATCATGACGAAGAAAACATCCGCCTTGTCGCCGTTGGTTATGAAGAGTTTTTCTCCGTTCAGGACGTAATTGTCCCCGTCCCGCACTCCAAGCGATGATTCGTTCGAGACGTCCGAACCGGCCGTCGCCTCCGTGATGCAGTAGGCGCCCAGTCTCTTCCCTGCAACCATGTCAGGCACGTATTTCCTCTTTTGATCCTCCCGTCCAAACTTGAGGAGCGGATAAAGGACGAGGGAATTATGGACTGAAACAATGATTGCAACAGAGGCGCTCACCCTTGCGAGCTCCTCTATCGACATCGCGTAACTCACGGAGTCAAGGCCCGCGCCGCCGTACTCCTCCGGTACCTGCATCCCCATTAGTCCAAGGGAAGCCATCCTCGGTAGCAGCTCAACGGGAAAACGCATCTCCTCCTCAATGTCCGATGCTATCGGCCTGACCTCCTTTTCGGCGAATTCCCTGACGGTTGACGATATCAGCTTCTGTTCTTCTGTTGCGTTGAATTTCATCGTTCCCTACCTGCCATTTTTTTCTTCCCGCGTATGTGCCGCGGCCATCAGGCCGCCGCCCGATTCAAGTGAGCAGCTCAGTGCTGCGCTTTCCATCGGCAGTGGAATTCCGTCAGGGCCAGCCCTGCTTGACCTTGTCGGGATACTTTTCCTTGTAGTGCGCGTAGCAGTCGTCATCACAGAAGAGAGGCACCTCGGCCGTCGATGGGTCAGGGTTGAATCCTATTCTCAGTTCGCAGTAGGCACAGTGCATCACGTGCGGGTCATCTGCCATAATTTCACCGTCTCGCCGAACAAGGATCATACTTGTAGTTATCTCTTTTCCTGCCGCACGAACGACTGCGTTCAGGGCAAACGCGGTAGCCATGAGCAAGACTAAAATTTCAAATACAGATGCATTCGATAGGAAGAGAAGGTGGTTTTGTGGAGTATGCGAAGAAGGATTCACTCGTAAGCACCGAATGGGTGGCAAATAATCTTGATAACAAATCGGTAAGTATTGTAGAAGTGGATTATGACCCCGTTCCAAACTACAACCAGAGCCATGTTCCAGGTGCCATTCTATTCGACTGGAAAAAGGATTTGAATGATCCAGTCACAAGGGATCTGCTGAGCAGGAAGCAGCTGGAGGAGCTGCTTGGCAGGTCGGGCATCGGCAACGGAACCACGATAGTCCTTTACGGCGACTTCAACAACTGGTTTGCCGCCTATGCACTCTGGGACCTTCTATACTACGGGGTCGAGAATGTGAAGCTCATGAACGGCGGCAGGAAGAAGTGGCTTGCAGAGGACAGGCAGGTGGCGAAGGAAGTGCCCGCCATAACAAAAACGGCATACAGAGCAAAGGGGCCTGACAGTTCCATACGGGCCTTCATGGATGACGTCAAAGGCGTCCTCGGCAGGAAGGACTGGGGGCTCGTCGATGTGAGGAGTCCCGCAGAGTACACGGGTCAGGTTCTTGCCCCCCCGGAGTACCCCAACGAGGGAGCGCAGAGGGGCGGCCATATCCCCGGGGCGGTCAACATACCATGGGGGCAGGCCGTGAACGAGGACGGAACATTCAAGACAGCGGACGAGCTGAAGAAACTTTACGAGTCCAAAGGCATTACACCCGACAAGAAGATCGTCACCTATTGCAGGATAGGCGAGAGATCGTCACACACATGGTTCGTCCTTACCCACCTGCTTGGATACAAAAACGTCGTGAACTACGACGGCTCGTGGAGCGAGTGGGGTAATGGTATAAGGAACCCCATAGAGAAGTGAACCTAGCCCCTGACCGCAATGAAGTGGTATATGTTGTCCACCTTCCTCGTTTCGGCCAGCCTGTTGCCGGATTCGTCAGACCACCTCACCATCTCCATGGGTGAAGTGATATCGTCAGTCACAAGGTGGACGGCGTAGCCTTTCTGCTTCCCTTCCATTATCTGCGACAGCCTCGCCAGGACGGCGCTGCACTCGCTTCCTATCTCCACCATCTCAGTGTCCGGCAGTTCGGAAAAGCACTGCAGCCGCAGCGAGAGGACTTTTTCCTCGGCCGCCTTCCTTGCAGCCGCCCCACTGAGCAGTCTTGCCGGGGCATCGCCCGCTTGTGTTGCCTCGACTATCGCCAGCCAGTGCGTGCCATAAATCGACCTTGTGCTCGGTGTGATGCTGTTTTCCCCCTCCCTGTTTATCTCGACTATCCTGCAGCTGAACGGCATCCTGAGCATGTCGAAGTACTTCCTCCCCTCCACGCTTCCGATGCTTTTCCCTTCAGGCACTTCGTCCCCCTTTTTCCTGAGAACCAGCTTCAGCGGCTTTCCCGCCGTCCAGAGGATCGCGGCAGTCAAGCCTATACTATACAACCCTTCCCTCACCTTCCTGAACCAGATGTTCATGTCCGGCGAGTACTCAAGCTCGTCCGGAAAGAAGCAACCATTCGTTTCCATGCGTGCCCTCTCTCTCGTGGCTGATGTACCACGGCTTCACCTGAAATAAAGATTTCCAGAGCATGGCTTCAGAGTTTTCCTTTCCTCAACGCCCTCTCAATCATGACACCAGCCAGAACGCCAGATGCAAGCGTTGCCAGGACCAGTGCGATATCGAAATACAACGTGTAGTTCTGCTGCCCTCCCGGCGTTGCCGTCCTCGTGAGCACTGTGAAATGAATCACCGAGGACGCACTATTCCCATCCCTGCTTGTCACCGTGTAGTTCAGCGCATACACTCCAGGTCCAAGGCCACTGAATACGACGGAAGTTGAACCAGAGGTGTTGTATGTTGCATTAACACCCGGCCCGGTGATAGTAAGCGTCTCTGCCGCAAGATAGTCCCCCGAGTAGGAAAGGCCGACTAAAACGTTGCCCGTGCCGCTTATCACATCATAATCACCGGGAGAGATTATGGCTGCCGTGGGAACAGGCTGCGGTGTGCCGTAAAGCGTAAGGGAGGCGGTGGAAGAGACTCCGTTCAGGTTGACTGCCTTCAGCGTCAGAAGAAGCAGGCCATATCCAAACACGCTTGCATTGAATGTCTGACGGCCTGCACCCGCCACGCTGTAGGTTTTGTTTCCAACGGTGAGCGTTTCGGAAAGCAGGTAGGCACTTTCCATGGTAGTGAATGTTACCGTTGTGCTTCCGCTCACATAGGAGAAGTCTTTTGGCGAAGTGAATGCGACAGTGGGCGGCGGATCAACACCCTGCCCTATCACGTGGAAGGTGAAGTCCATCGAATAGTTGAAACCAATACTGTCTTTGAATTCCACAAGAATCGAATGCGGTCCAGTGCCCAGAGCCGGCAAATTGAAATGCCAGAAGAAACTCGTTTGGCCAACGGCAGGCAGCGGGACAGTCGTGGGCAACGCCCCGTCCAGGCTGTAGTTGATGGCCGACAAGTTGTTGTATGTGACAAACCCGGTCGGGAGGGGTGTGCTGACATAGAATGATGCAGAAGTGCCCACAGTTCCGATATAATCGGACTGTATTTCGGCTCCGTTCACATCCATGAATGTCTGTATCTGCCCGAAGACTGGCTGCAGCAGCTCCAGAATTGCGCAGCTGTCGTTGGTTGGTCCGGGCAAGTTCACAGTGCTGCCTCCAACGGTCACCGTTGTCTGGGTGGATGCATAGCTCGTGTTGAATGCCTGGATGAGCAGCTGGCCCCCGGAATTCAGCGAATCAAGAGTGAGCTGCAGGTCTATTACTATGCTTGCCACGCCGCTTGCATTTGTCCTTGTTTCAGTTCCTGCTACTGGCCGTGCCGCGAAGGGAGGTGTCGCAGTGTTCGGAGTCGCAATGTCAACGGGTGCGTCTGCTACGGGAGCACCCTGCCAGTCCGTCACCCTGACGGACAGAGTGTATTGTGCATCCCCTTCGGCTCCGGGTGCAACGATTGTGTTCTCCGCACCAAGTCCGAGGTAGCCCGTGCCGCCTCCGTATTCTCTTGAAAACGTCGAGGAAAAAGAATTGCCGGCGCTCATTGTGTAATGAGGGGTAACCTCGAATGAAGCAGAGGCATTGAGTCCAAGATAAGTCGCATTCACCGTATAGTTCTCCGTGGAGGGCACGTTCCACGTCTCCACATAAGCGATACCAAGCATGTTGGTGAAGCTGAGGGACCTGAGCGCTGTGCCGTTCAGGGTGTTCCCGTAATATCTGTTTGGATAGGCGGGCGGGGAGGAGAACCCGGGCGGCGATGGCAATCCCGCAGTCACCAGGGCGTTGTAAACGTTTGTTCCGGATGAGGAAGGTGAGCGGAAGTAAGTGACTTCGACAGCGAATGTGTTTGGCATCATTGGCTCAATCGCCGGGTACTGTGGAGCGACAAAACCGTTGAAAACATCGAAGCCGCCCATGAACGATGACTGACCCAGCACTTTCACCGAAAGTGTGCCTGAAGTCAGGTTGGCGGGGGAAATCCAGATGGACCGAAACCCCGTACCTCCCGAAATGGAGGAGTAGATGGCAAGATATCCTGTCACGCCAGTGGCGTTGAAGGTAAAGTTGCCACCGGCATCTGTAGTCTCGACAAGATGCACTGGAGGAGCGCCGCCGGTGGCGAGGGTGGTGTTCACAGTCGCATTTACCTGAGGCACCAGGCTCTGGTTGACAAGCGTGAAGACGTAGGTCGCATTTCCCTTAATGGTTGTGACTGGTGAACCGTCAAGCAGGACAATGTTCGCATCAGAGGAGTTTTTCGGATTAAGGAGCGCATTCGCATCAGAAACCATATTGTACACATCCGGGACACCCCAGCCAGTCGGCATATTCCAGCCCGGCTTTACATCTGTCCAGCCTGCGGACCAGTTCTGATAGCCCGGCCAACCCAGTTCCTTCGTCGCGGCGCTTGCGTCCCATGCATTGCTTCCCGATGCCGTCTGGCCATAGGGCCGGAGACTCAGATGGCCGTCGCTCCCGAGATTGTAGATAAGCGGGAGTGCCGTTCCAAGATAATAGCTGCCGCGCCCCGTTGTGTTCCCGGCCGTCGAATTAAGGTATGTATCGAGGAGGGCGAATTCCCCGGCTATCGTCGGCGCTGCGAAACTGGTCCCTCCCCAGAAGAAATTCCAGGCGCCGGAAAAGTATACCGTTTCATTGAAATTCGCTTCGGCAGAAATGTCAGCCACCATTCTCCTTCCGCTGTCCGGTACCGTCAGGCCGTGCTGCCACCATGGCTGCTGGAACCAGTAACTCAGGCCCATTCCCCCTGATGAAGAATCGGGTCCGGCCGATGAGGGCGTATACCAGTATTGTTCCCCTGCGGCCATCGAGACAGGAGATCCGTTCAGAGGGTAGTCCGGCACCCAGACAGGCTGGGAGGCGATCTCCGAATAACCGTAGGGCGCAACAGTCTCATTCACGACGTAGGGCGAAGGGGAAGGGAATGCAATTCCTGAGGCGTTGGCCACGCTTGTCGTGACGCCTCCCACCGCTACGACATAGGGCGAGGATGCCGGAAACGACAGAGACAGCTGGCCCGAATAGTTGTCAAAACCTCCAGAATCGCCCGATGCAGCCACCACGGTGGAACCCATTGCAGCCAGTTCCATGAAATAGTTCTCAAGAGCAAGAGCGCTCTGCCATGAGGGCCCGTACATGTTCCACCATGTATCTTCTGGTCCTCCCCAGCTGTTTGTGATCACGTTTGGCAACGGATCGAGTGTTGTAATCCTGGAATATGCGCTGACCAGGGAAGCTGTGCTCAGTGAAGGGCCGTACACCGCATCTATATGCGCTGCCGGTGCCATTGTACTGGAATACTCAATGTCGAGCGTCATTTCGAAAGCGTCGGTGCTTGTAAGTGTCACATTGCTGGGATATGTGGCGTTCGAAGTGGCGCCATTCACGGGGTAAGGTGTGAGCCTGTTGAGTATCTGATTGGAATCGTTGAAAACAAGCGACGCGTAATTGGAGAGGTCTGAAGGATTGTAACCTCCCGCCATGACCACGGCTATCGTCGATCCATGGCCCAGATCTCCGAGCCTGTAGAGCGGTGTGGCGTTATAGGCGACGGTCAGCGTTGAGGGGTTTATGAACTGAGTAACGCCGTAGGGAAATGAAGAATTGGTATACAGGTAACCGGGGTTCGTGAAATTGACCACCGAGGAAACAGACTCATAAGAGGTTCCATTCGCCGCAGATTGCGCGGTGAGTGGTGACATTTCACCGATCCCTGAAAGTGGTGCATGCACCAGTTGCGGCCTCACTTTCACGATGTCCGTGAGTCCGTTGATTGAGGAAACAAAATCACCAATCGAGGCCGGCAATGACAGAGGATCGCTGTTGGCATAGACAACGCTCCCGTTGGCCATCCTGTAATAATGTATCGATGTTTGGAATGCCTTTTCCACCTCGGACGATGTTCCCTGGAAACCAAGAGTCATTCTGGAGCCAGTGGGAACAAATGCAAGCCCCTGGGAGGTGAAATAACCAATAGTTTCATTGTAGAGCGTTTGCGAGGGGCCGAACCTTTCTTCAAACTGTTTGAGTGTGAGGAAGCGGTGGTAGTTGGCAGAGCCGGGAGTGGACTGTTCCTGTATCAACTTCTCCAGTGCGCCCGCGTCACGCAAGTCATAACTCAGAGTGAAGTACACCCGCATTGCCGATGGTGCAAGCCCGAGGTCGGTAGCTCCCCTGATCATCTGCAGCTCAGTTCCATTGGTTCGCACGTGTGGCCCGTTAATCAACTGGGCAGGAGTCGGGACAGCTGCAGCAACGGGAGGCTGAACTGCCGCAGATTGGGGTGGAACGAATATATTGAGCATGATCAGAACTGCAAGGACAGATGCGACTACCTTCGCCACGGCTGGGACCGTGATCCTTATATTGCGATCGCCCGCACATCCCGTCAAATGCAATCCGCCTCTGTGTAATTAGCTGGAAACCGGTCAAATCCTGTGCACATATAATCGATCAAGCTTATATGTTCCATTGTGCGAAACATCAGACCTTGCCGACAGTCTTCATCTCAGGACTTTGTCCACTTCCCTCATTATCAGGTTGACTTCGTTTTCGCCTATAGCATTCGGGTTGACTGAAAGTATGAGTATTGACTTGTTCACTGCGGTTGCGTCTCTCAGGAACTGAATCATTTTAAGGACGGTGAGGAAGCCGTTGTTTGTGATCAGATACTCCAGCCCGTCGATAAGAATGATGCATTTCCACTTGTTCAGGTTTTCGTTACACTGCAGTGTTATTTTTTCAAGATCCTTCGGTCTTATCGAATTATCGCTCCCTATGTTCGAGAGCCAGAAAACCGCCGTGCCATCGAATGCGAATTTCTGTCCGAACTTTTCAGGATACTGCCTTGTGAAGCAAAGGCCCTTGAATCCTTTTGTCAGGCCCGCTTCAAACAGCTCCATTGAGTGACTGGCGTTAGGCTCAAAAACGGCGTAACTGTTCCCGCCCTCTATCATGTCGGCATATTGCTGCTTTGTGATCCCCGAAAGCCCGGGGGGAGACTGCAACACGCTGCTGTGGGCACTGTCTGATGCGCCCGACCCGTTTAAGGTGCGCCCATTCCCGTCGGACTGCCATCCCTGAGACGGTCTGTCCATCAGCATCTGCGTAACTGTCATGTTGCCTGCATTCGTCTGGCCCGCAGGTGCTTCCTCTTCATCTCTGCTTCTGCTGCGCTTTTCGTTGCCATGTCTTCCCTTCCGGTAGTACATGACACTTGTAGCGACTTCAAGCGCGATAAGTGCTCCGACAATAATGATGAACATCCATATTTGGGAGGAGAAGCCGAAGAGATTGTAACCCGATCCATTCGGCGCAGAGGCTGTTGTGAAGTTCAGCGAAACGCTTAGTCCTGAACCGTTGACACGCAGTATGCCATCAGATGACGTCATCTTGAAGCCGCTTGGCTGGGAGACGTTGTAGACATAACTGCCGTCCGGCTCGTAGAATACTATGGTGCTGCCAGTCGAATAATGGGTTGTGCTGTCAACAGTCACCGACCAGTTCAATCCGGAAGACAGTCCGCTTTCCCTGAAAACAACATTGTAAAACGCCTGACTGAAGTTCACTTCAACTGTCCTGCTCCCATTAGAGATTGATACAAGTGGCGGGTTGACAGACTGGTTGTATCCGACGACTCCGGAAACACTAACGCTGTAAGTGCCGTTTGGCTCTTCGAATGTGATGGTCGAAGTCTTTGATGACAGTGAAAGTCCTCCGACAGCTGCAGACCAGTTGGTGCCTGTCGGCAGGCCGGTTTCGACTACTTTCAGGGCGAACGTGTATTCGTAGAAGGCTATAGGCACCTGAAAGCCCGAACCATTAACTGTGATGTTGCCATATTCGGCACCTGCAAGCACAAACCCCGGCACTTTTAGCATATAGTACTGGTATGTTGCATTTGGCAGGCTGAGATGGAGGTATGAAGATATTGATGTGCTGGCATTGCCATTGATATCCACTCCCCATTTGGTACCGTTGTTTATTCCAGTCTCATGGAAGGTGACAACGTAAAGCACAGGACTGTAGTTCACCGTGATGCTGCTGTTTGATCCACCGACAACAACGCTGGACGAACTCGTGCTTTGCAGCTTGTAGCCATTTACACTCCATATTGTATAGTCATATGTGCCGTTAACGACGTCAAAGACGAGAGTAGTGGTCGCGGCGCTCTTGTTTGTTCCATTCAGTTCCACGGACCATGTTGTTCCCGGAGAAAGTCCTTTCTCGATGAAATCAACGCTATACTGCTTTGTGAGATTGATTGCGACGATCGTAGTTTCTCCAGAAATGACCAGTATTGTTTCGGACGCGTTTTCATAGCCGGTTTGGTTAACATTAATTGTATAGTACTGAGGAACCACACTGACATTGAATACTCCGCCAGGTCCTACTTGGATCAGATTTCCGCCAAGTCTTACTTGAGAAGTTGAAGGACTCACAGTCCCTTTTACCCAGCCAAAATCAGGAAATATGAAGTTGTAACCTCCCCCGTTGGTACCACCCACCTGGAATTCAACTGCAAATGAATTATAGGGTGAAAAACTCGAGGCATTAAGATAATACTCTATGAACAAACTTTCAGAAGGCGAGAAATTGACTCTCGGGGCGTTGACAACTAACTGTACTGTGTGATAGCCCCCGGCTGCGGTTGCCAGGGACATTGTCAGGTTTTCAGTCCCGAAAAGTTCATTGAATTTATTGGAGGAAGAATTGTAAGAATAAGCTTCAACTCCAACTAACAATTTGCCTGTTGTGCCTGTACCTGCCGAAGATGTGACATTCAAGCCGACGTTGAAGACCCAGTGACCACTTGGAATTGCTATCGACTCCGGCAAAGACCGTAAAGACGATATCCATCCCCACGCGTCACTATGTGTTGGGACAGGGGCCGACGAACTACCAGTCTGTGATGAATTGATCTGTTCCCCAGGCTCAAACAGGGTTGAGCCATTGTAAATCGGCGTGGTAATCAATTTCAATACGGACTGGTCTAGATAGGTCAATGTCGTATTGCTAGGTGGAAGTCCAGCTGGCTGACTTTGGGAGGTTTCCCATACTGTTGTGGGAAATGCGCTGCTATTCGTGTAAGTGAGGAATTCTGTGCTTGTGTTGGAAAGTGCACTCGCCGGCCCAGCTTGAAGGTCCGGCTTCACGGGGGAGGGAATCAACTTCTTGTTGTTGCCTTGATTTGGCGCAATGTTAGCATAAGCTCCGCTAATCAAGAGCATCAGGACTAACACTGCCGCAAGAAGCGCCCTGCCACCGTGCATTTACAGCCAAATTAAATCCACATTGCCATTTAAAAGGATTTGTCTGCAAGTACCCAAGGGTGCAAAACAGGACTCGACTGTCTCCCGTGCCGCCTTTCATTAGGCCGTCGAATCGTAGATTCTGATAACTTTTCCTACGCAGCTGGCAATTTCGTAAACTGCATCCATCGGCGCGTTTCATGTCATGATTCGATGAAAATGGCATGGTTCAAGCTTATTTGGCACTCCTGAGGCCGCTGGCTTTGTCCGGCAAAATGGCAGGAAGAACAGGTAGTGAACTGTCAAATGCAACTATGCCATCACTCTTCAGATATCCTTTCATAGATGTTGAATATTCATTTGACTGCCTAACGCAAAGTCAGTTGGGCGGTGAATCAGCAAATGCAGAAGGTAAGCGATCTCGGTGTTACACTTCCCAAAGGGATTGAAGCAAGTCTGAAGCCCTTCACAGATTATTTCGAAGGTTTTGACAGGGTCCAGGTTGTGAAGCAGCTGTTCGGCAAGAACGTGAAAGAGGTGCTTGCCAATCTCAAGGTCGAATTCTTCTCCGCCAGATGGGGGTACATGAGCACAAGCGACAGGGACGGCCATCTGCTGATAAGCACGCACCATCTTGACAACTCAGATTTCAGGACTGTGTACCTGGATATCGTGCACGAGCTGTGCCATGTCAAGCAGTTCTTTGACGGAAGAACACTCTACGACGACAGATTTGCCTACGTCGACAGTCCAGTGGAAGTCGAAGCCTACAGGACCACTGTAAAGGAGGCGAGGAGGATTGGCATGTCGGACAAAGAGATTTCTGAATATCTCAGGGTAGAATGGAACAGCGAGGAAGAACACAAGAGGCTGCTTTCCCACATGGGTCTAGACGATGGTCACGAGTCCCGGTAAAGGCGCACGGGTCAAATTGTGACCGAGCTCCTTCCCTAGTTTGAACTCATCAGTCTCAGGGCGCCTGCCCTGTACACGCTAATCTCGTTGCCGTCAGGATCGCGCAGGTAAGCATGCGACCAGCCCCAGGGCATGACAGCCGGTCCCTCGTCGAGCACCACTCCTCTCGAGGTCAGCTTCTCGCAGAATTGTTCGATATCATCAACTTCGAAGTAGAGCCTTACCCTGCCATTCGCATCATTTTGACTCCCTTCCGGCAGTTTGTGCAGGGCAATTGTCGTGTCTGAACCGCTGGATTTCAGCCGGGCATAGCCGTCTCCCTGTCTTTCAAGCAACTGGAAGCCCAGTTGTTTTTCGTAGAACTGAAGAGACGCGGGAATCGAACTGACGTAAATCATGGCATGATTGAATGAGATCCTGTTTTCCTCTGGCATAGGGGCATAATCACAAAAGATCATAATAAACCAGCCATGTCGACAGTGACCAGACCCGTCTTATTCCGGAGGAGCTCAGCTCCCATGCATTGGAGAAAAACAGTATATGCGTGTAGACTCATCGATTCTTACAGGATGTTGAACATCAGGAGCTCGTTGCCAGAGGAAACAGTAATTCTCGACAGCGGCAGATCACTGGGATGTTATTCTGGCGGCAGCGGGGAAAGTAGCCTCGTCCTGCTTCACGGATTGAACTCTTACTCCGGCACGTGGAAAAGGAATGTTGATGCACTTTCATCAGTCGGGCGCGTCTTCGCCCCGACCCTGCCGAAAGTCAATTTAGAAGCGGGAATTGCCCTGCACGATGCTGTTCTGGAACTGTCAGAAGTTGTAGTGGAGCTCATGGAAAGGATGAAAGCCGGACCATCCGTCATTATAGGTAACAGCATGGGTGGCTGGATAGGACTCTATCTCGCCATCCACAGGGCAGAGCTGGTAAGGAGCATGGTCCTGGTTGACAGCGCCGGCGTTGCCCCGCCGGCGTTGCACTTGACAGGTCATCCGGCTGAAGTGAGCGAACATCTCGATTCGATCAGACAGCCTGTGCTCATAGTATGGGGGGAAGACGACAGTGTCATACCGCTTTCGTCCGCAACCTATCTTCACGAGCATATTGCACACTCGTCTCTCCATATCATCAGGGAGGCGGGCCACATACCGCATCTCGAAAAGCCGCTTGAATTCAATTCTGCCGTCCTTTCCTTCCTTGAGGGCAGGGAAGGTTGAGGGGCAATGGAAGACTATCGTTGAAAATGATGTTCACAGGTCAACGGGGTTTGTTCTACTGTCCCGCTTCGAAAGCAGATAGAAGAAGGACCACAATGCAAGGACAGGGATGACGAGAAGCACAAGAGCTTCGGATAGACCGGTGCGCACAGACAGATAGCCAATGGCAACAGGCGTTGCTGCCATTGCAATCGCCCCGACCGAGGTGAACAGGGCATTTGCCACGGGAAGGTCTTTCCTTTCAATTCTCTCCGCTATCAGCATCGTTGAAACAGGATACTGCAGGCCATGCGGAACGCCAAGCAGTGCGAAAGTTGCGAACATTGTTGTTGTGCTTGAGGCGGCTCCGGCAAGAAGCAGCCCTGAAACAGAAAGGACTGCGGATGCGTGCAGCAGCCTGATCTTGTTGCGTATGTTTGGCATTATTGTGAGCAGCACCCTGACAATCCAGGATGTCGTGAAAAAAATACCAAACAGATAAAACACAAGACCGTAACCGGCATTGATTTTTTCCTCCGCCAGCAGCCCTCCAAATGAAAGTATGCTGGCGAATACTATTGAGTAGCTCAACTGTCCGACAGTGGGGACGAGGAATGAGCCAGAAACAAGTACATCGCGAACATTGGAGAAAGTCATTCGGGTTCGCGCAGTCGCAGCCTGAATTGTGGCCGGTCTGTCACTCCCATCCTTGCCGTTTCCTCTCCAATGGCTCAGGGCGAGCAGTACAACCGAAATGGCGACGAAAGGGAAAAAGACCAGGAATACAGGCTTGAGTCCCCCGAAAGACTGCGCTGAAAATCCCTCAAGAAAGGGGCCCGCCACAAGGCTAGAGCTCAGCGCAACCGTATAGAAGCCGATATTCCTCTGCGTGTTCCCTCCGCTCAGTGTCTGGGCTTTTGTAAGCATCAGAAGCATCACCGTGGACGATGCAACGGATGAGCAGACTATCAGCAGGAGGAACTCGATCTGGTTGCCTACCAGGTAGAAGAGCGGTATTGTTGCGGCAAAGAATGCAGAGAACAGCACCAGCGATTTGTCCAGGCTGTCGATATTGACTCTTGTGACAATAAGCAGCGGCGAGAACACACCTGCGAGCAGGAACAATGCGGAGACAATCCCTACCTCGGCAGTGTTCATGCCCAGGTAGCTCTCTGCAAACAGGGGAATGGTGGTCTGCACCATGTTCCCAGTCATTCTGAGGAAGAAGGTTGTTGAAAACAGGAAAAGCAGCAAAGTTGCCGCGGTGCCAAGAAGCATTCTGCCATCTGAAGCCTCTCGCTTGTTTTTCACGAGGGAGTATTGGAACCGCTGATTAAAACTAACCATCCTCTTTGACCATCAAATGCGGGTCAGCATTGCGCTGCTGGATGGGCAGGGAGCCATTTAACTAATCAAATGGATACCAACTGTCTTAAATGGTCACGGGCAGGGCAGGA
>JAKAVR010000031.1 GCA_021817225.1 Thermoplasmata archaeon | reverse complement strand
GACAGACACAATGATGTACCAGAGGAACTTGGAGAACAGCCACTCGCCCCTGGTGAGCGGTGTCAGTGAAAGCTGCCTGAATATCTTGTCCTTCTTGTAGTTGCTCACTATGAATGTGACTGAAAACATGGGTGTCGTCAGTATTGTGAACCCTATAAGCCCCGGAATGAGGAAATCGATGTAGCTCTGCGCAACAACCGAATTGGCGTAGCTCTGGACGTAAATTGTATTGTGCGCGTTGCTCAGGTTGAGGTTGATCTGCTGCACAACAATGCCGATCGCCTGTCCTGCTATCTGAGATGAAGAAACAGTCGGATTATTGTAGAATGGCAGGGAGACCGGCGCACCGGATGTAATCGACTGGCCGAATGTCGAAGGAATTACAAGTGCGGCAGTGATGGAGTTTTCAGATACATATCTTGTTATGTTTGCACCGGATGGTATGAACCTTATGCTCACCAGATGGGTGCTGTTGAGGCCAGCAAGAAGCTGCTGCGCGGCCGGAGAATTTCCGTCCATGTTCTGCACGTAGAGCGGCACTGAGCTGCCGCCGCTTCCGGAGAAGATCGCGCCGAATATCGCTATAAGCACTATCGGGAAGACAAACGTGAAGAAAAGGCCCTCCCTGCTTCTCGCAAAGCTCTTGCCGTAGACTGAGAGATCTGCCATTATGTTCTTGAGCCTCATGCTCAGTCCTCCACTTTCCCGACCATCTTGAGGAAAACGTCCTCTAGCGTTTCTTCCCTCAGCTGGAGTGTTTTGAGCTCAACCCCTGAACTTCGGACGATGTCAAGCACGCGCGCTATTTCCGTGTTGTTTGATATCTCGACCGAGATATTTCTTCCCTCGACGGTGCAACGCAGCCCCGTTTCCAGCCTGACTTTCCTGGCGATTTCATCGTTGCCGCTGACATAAAGCGCCTTTCCGCTGCCATGCTTTGAGATTATGTCCTGCGGAGTGCCGCCTGCAATCATCTTCCCCTTATCAACGATGCCCACCCTGTCTGAAAGCACCTCGGCCTCCTCGAGGTAGTGCGTCGTCAGCAGTATTGTCTTACCCTCTGATTTCAGCTTTCTGATGACTTCCCACATGTTGCGCCTTGCCTGAGGGTCCAGTCCCGTTGTTGGTTCATCCAGGAAAAGAAGCTCGGGGTCGTTCACAAGCGCGAGGCAGAGTCCAAGCTTCTGCTTCTGCCCGCCTGAAAGGTGCATGAAATATGTCGACTCCATATTCCTCATGTCTACAAGCTCAAGCAGCTCCTCGCTCCTGTCGGGTGCCTTGAAAAGTGTTGCGAAATAACGGATAGCTTCGGCAGGGGTTATCCGCTGGATGAAATTGAAATCCTGGGGTATGATTCCGACCCTGCGCCTTATGCTTCCAGCATCTTTCCAGGGGTTGAGACCAAGTATCTCTATGCTTCCCTCATCCGGCTTTCTGAGTCCCTCGAGCATTTCTATCGTGGTTGTCTTGCCTGCGCCATTCGGGCCAAGCAGGCTGAACACTTCACCTTTCCTCACCTCAAGCTCGATTCCGTCGACCGCCCTGATGTTTCCGTAGTACTTCCTCAGCCCGGTTACGCTGACGACTGTCTCGCTCATCCTTCTTGGTCTCCTTTGACAGGCTCTTGTTTCAAGACTTCTGCCTTAGTATCACTTTTTGCAAGTATTTTACTGTAAGCATCCATGGATGGTTCACATCATTTGGGATAAGCTTCATGGATGGTCGACTCAAAGCCATTCAACCGCAGTTGCGGAATGATTTCATGACCGCCTCCTGTCTGATAAGGAAGTCCATGCTGCGCGTTCGCGGAAACTGTGGCAACCGCCTATGCAGTTGAGCTGTCCAGCAGGCGCACATCTTCCTCAGCAAGCCTCCAGTTCGCCGCCCCGATGTTTTCCCTGAGGTGCGCCATATCTGTAGACTTTGGTATCGGTAGCGCCCCTTTGCATATCAGCCAGTTGAGTGCCACCTGGGCCGCAGTCCTGCCTGTTCTGCCTGCTATCTGCAAGAGTTTTTGACCAGTCCGCCCTTTGAGCACCTTCCTCCTTGACAGGGGCTCGTAGGCAATGATGCCGATGCTGTTCTTCCTCGCATAATCCATGAGCTCGTATTCAGGCGCCCTGTCCTCCAGGCTGTAAGAGACCTGGTCGGTCACGACGTCCTCCCTTGACAGGTAGCTTCTTGCATCGTCCAGGAGCTGGGCGTCGAAGTTGCTTACTCCGATGTACTCCACCCTCCCGTCCTCAACGAGTTTTTCCATGGCCCTCATCGTCTCTCTGAGCGGTACGCTGTCGTTTGGCCAGTGCACCTGGTAAAGGCCAATCTTGTGCATTCCAAGCCTCTTGAGACTTCTGTCTGCGGCCTTCAATACATCGTCATACCTGAGGTTTGACTGTGAGACCTTGGTTGCGACAAATACATCCTTTCCAGCCGACGCCCTGCCGACAAGCCTCTCGGCGTTTCCCGCACCGTACATCTCCGCGGTGTCAATGAACGAGTAACCCATTTCAATCGCTTCCCGGATGGCATCGACCTCCGCATCCTCGTTTGTATGATCAGGCGTGAAGCTGCCACCTATTCTCCAGGTGCCAAGTCCCACTTCCGGCAATTTCAGCTTCCGCTTGCTGCCGAATTCGAAAACGGCCATTCCCTCCCGCTACAATATCGGTATTATTCCTATATCTCATGTTCGGCTGCAGCTGCACGCGATTCCCGCCTTTCAGTCAGTTTGAAAGCAACAGCTTAAGAGAGTGCATGCATTCAATCAGGATGCACAGGTCAGGTGCTGACAATGCCATTGAGCGGTTACTTCGGAATACAGGATGCCATTGTGGTAATACTGTGCGCGTCAATGGGCTTCTCCATTCTAAGGCGCAACCCGGACGATCCGACGAGGTGGATACCTTTCAACGCGTATACCGGTGCACGATGGGCGGTTGGAATTGCAGTCCTCCTCGTCAGCGTACTCACAATGCAAAGGGTTGATTCACCCCCGTATTATGTCATTTCCTTTGCCGGGGCGCTTGTTTTTCTGGCAGGGGCTGTCTTCTTCTACGGCGCCAAGTCACCAATGTCCTCCATCCTGGTGGAAGACCCGGAGTACGGGGCGATCCTGAAGCCGAAGGGTCTATACAGGTTTGTCCGCCATCCCCTTTTCTTCGGCCTTTTCCTCTGCTCAGTTGGCTTCCCGCTTTACCTTCTCAGCATACCAGGGCTCGTTGTCTCTGTCGCCGCCGCGTTCCCGCTGCTCTACTACTCGTCAACGACAATTGATGCCCAGTGGGCAGGCAGGTCGGGTGTAGCCTATGACGAGTACCGGGCACAGGTGCATCTTTTCATCCCTTCCCTGAAGTCTGCATGGAAGAAGGAAACAAAGGAGAAGGACGTGCAAAGAATATAATCCGGAAGAGATTTGGAGCCTGCACTGCGATGTACTCAAAGGCGTCTGCCCCCGGGAAGGTGATTCTTTTTGGCGAACATGCAGTTGTATTCGGTGAGCCGGCGATAGCCGCTGCCCTGAACTTACGGACCTCGGTGCTGGCGGAGGATTCGGCATCGAAAATGCTTAACGGCATCCCACTTCACAGGGAATCAAACCCCTACCCTTACTTTGCACTCGAACTTACCGGGTCCGGGCCCATGAACCTGACGGTCAATTCAGACATACCGCCAGGTGCCGGCCTCGGATCCTCCGCCGCTCTTACAGTTGCAACTGTGGGCTCTCTCAGGCCGGAGTACGGACCGGAGCGGGTGGCGACCATGGCCTTCGAGGTGGAACTGATGGCTCAGGGAAGGGCGAGTCCCATAGACACCTCTACCGCTACCCACGGCGGCGCGGTTTTTGTCGACAGGAAGGCGGGCACCGGCCTTCTCTGGACGATAAGGAGGGGGGATGTTACATGGCATATACACCACACGGAAGTCCCTCCCCTGAATCTGGTCATTGGTTTCACAGGAAGAGGAGCTGCCACCGGCCCTCTCGTTGAAAACGTCAGGAGGCTGCATTCAAGGTTCGAGACAGCCAGGGAAGCGGTAGCCGAGATTGGTGCGGTGACAGTCGAAGCGAGGAAGAGGATGAGGGAAGGCGATGTGGTGGGAATTGGAGAGCTAATGGACAGCAACCAACGGCTCCTCTCCATGCTTGGCGTTAGCTCAGATGAAATAGCGAAGCTCATAGATGCCGTAAGGCCCTATTCATACGGGGCGAAGCTGACAGGGGCCGGCGGTGGCGGGAGCGTTATTTCACTCACAGACAGGCCCGAGAAGGTCGCCGAAGCGATAAGGAAAAAAGGTTTCATTCCCTACATGTGCTCGATTGGCGGAGAGGGGTTGAGGCTGGATAATGGTCCGGGTTGACTCGATTTTCAGATGCGGTCAGCTTGTCACTCCAAGTGGAACTGATGTCCTGAAGGGGGACGAGATGTCACAAATTGAGGCGATAGACGACGCGGGCCTTGCCGTCAAGGGAGGCATTGTCGTCGATGTTGGCCGATTTGGAAGCATTTCCTCGAGGTACGGCGGCCGATTGAGGGATTTGGGCGACAGGCTTGTCCTGCCAGGCTTTGTGGACAGCCATTCCCATCTTGTCTTTTCTGGAAGCAGGGAACGGGAGCTAGGCATGAAGCTCTCGGGCAGGAGCTACATGGAGATACTTGATTCGGGTGGCGGCATACTCAGCACTGTACGCAAGACACGGCGGGCAACCGGCAGGGAACTCGAGAAGGAAAGTTCCAGCAGGCTACAGCGGATGGTGGAAGGGGGAGTTACCTCGTTCGAGATCAAGAGCGGCTACGGCCTGAACCTGAGGGACGAGCTGAAGATGCTCGCCGTCGCATCTGGCATTGGACACGGACTGCCTACAGTTCCGACCTATCTGGGTGCCCACGCTCTGCCTCCCGAGAAGTCGCGGAAGGACTACATTGATGAGATTGTCGGAAGACATCTCCCCGAGGTGAGGAAGCGCTCGCTCTCCGCATACTGCGACATATTCATCGAGAAGGGCGCCTTTACCCTCGAAGAGGCGAGGGCTGTGCTCTCGGCAGCCAAGAAATCGGGTTTCATGCTGACCGCCCATGTTGATGAATTCAGCGAGACGGGCGGGGCGGCACTTGCATCGGAACTCGGAGCAGTCAGTGTTTCGCATCTTGCATACACCCCGAGGTCGGAATTTTCCTCCCTTGCGGCGAATGGCGTAACGGGCATAATACTGCCGTCCACTCCGCTCTTCTCAATGGGCACCAGGTATCCGGACGCCAGATCGATGATATCCGAAGGGATGTCCGTAGCCATCGGCTCGGACCTCAGCCCGAATTCATGGAACGAAAGCCTCCTGCTGTCATGCACGCTTGCGGTGTACAGCTGCAGGCTGAGGCAGGAAGAGGCGATTGCAGCAGCAACACTCAATTCCGCATGCGCCATTGGCCTGGGGAAGGTGGCTGGATCGCTTGAGGGAGGCAAGAGGGCGGATTTTGCCTGCTTCGATATTGACGACTACAGGAAAATGTTCTACATGTATACTCCCAACCCCGTGCATTCCGTCTTTTCGGCCGGAAAAAAGATTGTCTCAAACAGAAGCTCTCTGCACATGGAGTAGTTCGGGCGCTCCACCTTGAATCAGCGCAGTTGGCTGGTCAGGACTGCTTCCTCTTTCTTCTTCCCGCCTCGGCCCTT
Organism: Thermoplasmata archaeon; assembly: GCA_021817225.1. Classification (GTDB taxonomy): domain Archaea; phylum Thermoplasmatota; class Thermoplasmata; order Sysuiplasmatales; family Sysuiplasmataceae; genus JAJZXY01. Next base: position 15,192 of record JAKAVR010000031.1, on the reverse strand, counting down.
TCCTTCTCTTTGCCCACAAGCACCGATTCGTGCATATCCTCTTTCACCGTCTTGAGCGCATAGAATGTATTGCTCCTTTCCACGCCCTCGACCTTGGTCAGCTGCTCTATTATGCTGCTGAGCTCCTCCTTGCTCCTGCACCTTATCATAACGATGAAGTCCACATCACCGATGACGAAGTAGACGGCCCACACTCCCCTTATTTTCGAAATTGCCTTCCCTATGTTCTCCGAGTAGTTCGGTCCGTACTTTCCCCTCACGAGAGAGATTGCCGTGAAATTGTTCCCCAGCTTCTCCGGGTCTAAAAGGGCATGGAATCCCCTGATCACTCCCTTCTCCTGGAGTGCCCTCACCCTGTTGTGTACGGTTGACTTTGATATCTGCAGCACGGCTGCAACCTTCTGGAAACTCACACTCCCGTCCTCGGCAAGCATCTTCAGAATTTCCATGTCCGTCTCGTCGAGTTTTGTTTCCCTGGCTGCGGTCATGTCCAGTAATTATTAGCTGTATATTATAAAGTTCTTGGCCGGTGTTTCGCGGCCCTATGGCTGGGCCGCCTGCTTGAATGCCTCAGCAGCGCCCCCGGCCCGTGGGCAATGAATTTATTACATCTTTTCGCAGACCGCTTCCGCTGCGATATCAGTGCCTTGCTTCCCTGTCTGCCACTTCAAGTGCGGAATCCAGTGCTCCCATTCCCCTGTCAATCTCTTCCTTCGTGACGATCAGAGGGGGGGCGACAATCAGGTGCGTCACCCATGAGTTGATGAAGACGCCCTTCTTCATCATCTCCTGCGCAACCCTGCCGGCCATTGTTGTTTTCCCGTTCAACTTGTCCTCCCTGGTGTTGAAAGGCTCCCTCGTCTCCCTGTCTTTGACAAGCTCCACAGCCCAGAAGAGTCCCATTCCGCGCACATCGCCTACGCTCACATGCCTATCCATGATCTCGCCGAGCCTCTCCCCGACATATTTCCCCATTTCGCGCGATCTTTCAATCAGTCCCTTCTTCTGATATTCCTCTATTGCAGCAACCGCCGGGAGGAGTGTGAGGGGATGCGCCTCGTAGGTGTGGCCGTGCCAGAACACGTTTTCCTCGAAGTAGTCAGCTATCTCGGTGTTTGTCGCTGTCAGCGACAGGGGAATGTAGGCGCCTGTTATTCCCTTGGCAGTCGTTATTATGTCAGGAACGATACCCCATTTGTTTACTGCGAACCACTCGCCTGTCCTTCCCCAGCCCGACATCACTTCGTCCGCTATGAGAAGAGCGTCGTTCTCCTTCGCGATCCTGGCCACCCTCTGCATATAGCCATCGGGTGGAACAATCACCCCGTTCGTTCCCGTTACTGGCTCAAGCATTACGGCCGCCACATTGCCCTCGTGCTTGAACATGTAGTCGATATAGTCTGCGCATGCTATGCCGCAGTCTGGGAACCTGAGACCGAGCGGGCACCTGTAGCAGTAAGGGTCAGGCGCCCTGACAACGCCAGTGGCATGGCCTGGCAATTCGGCCGAATACCTTCTGTGATCGCCGGTCAGAGCAATGCTCCCTGTTGTGGAACCGTGGTATGAATCATACCTGGTTATGATCTTGAATTTCCCCTGTTTCCTGAAGAACATCCTCGCAATCTTGACAGCCGCCTCGTTCGCCTCGGTCCCCGAGGTTCCGAAGAAGAACTTCCTCAGCCCGGCAGGCATCACCTCGAGGAGCTTCCTGCTCAGCCTGACCCTTGCTTCCGTGGTGAATTCAGGGGCTGCGTACGGAAGGGATCTCGCCTGGCTCACTATTGCCTCTATGACATTCCTGTTTCCGTGTCCCAGGTTGCTGCACATGAGCTGCGACGAAAAGTCCAGGAAGCTGTTCCCTTCGCTGTCCGTGAAACCACACCCCTCGGCCGATACTATCATCCTCGGCTTCCAGCCCTTCTGGGCTCTCCACGTCCCGTAGTTGAGTTCCCTTGTCAAATCGGTCTCGGTCTGTTGGTCCATCACTTTTCGCCCCGGTGCAGCTCAATCCGACGAAATGGGAGAGTTGTCGGATTGTTATATAAGATTTATCGTTCCCCTCACTTTGGTGAACATTGTCTACCTTGCACGGGTCTATTCTGGAATTTATCCCGAAATTACGGCATAAGTACAGGCACCAGCGGTGGCAACCCGGACCAGGCTTTTTCCCGGCGCATTAGTGTGGCCTCATATCAGATCTTCAAACTCTTTCACAAGCTCGGGATACTTCTTCCTGATTGCACCAAGTATTTCCTTTGTGGACAGGTTTTCAAGAGGCACGGCAGACATTGCCTCGATCAGCTTGTCAAGTGCCTCGTCGTCAAGCGAGACAAGCTTCTCCTTTGCCATGTAGTCCCTGTATAGCTTCTCCTCGAGCAGCTCACGCCACCCCTTTTCATATCTCTGCAGGAACCCGTCTGAAAAATCTCCGGCCTTAACCGCCTCCGCGGCAACCTCCCCGCAGACTTTCCCTGCTATCACGCCATTGCTTATGCCACCGCCTGTCAGCGGGTCGATCATCCTTGCGGCATCCCCAACAAGCATTATCCTGTCTGCGGTAACCTTGTCGAGCGGCGCACTCACCGAGACACCGCCGCTTACAGTTTCCATGATGCTCGCATTCTTGAAGCGCGGATCGCTAGCTATGAACTCGTCCAGGTAGTCCTTCGCTTCGCTCGGACCCCTGATCTTTGAAAGAAGAAGGCCTATGCCCACGTTCGCCACATCCCTGCTCTTGGGGAAAATCCAGACGTACCCGCCTGGTGCAACGGAGCCTATGTAGAAATCGGTGAACCTCGGGTCAAGATCGAGGTTTGTCATCCTGTACTGCAGGTTCGATGTCGTGTCCCTTGTCTTCAGGTTTGTGTTGAAGCCTGCCCATCTTGCGACCTGTGATTCAAAACCATCGGCGCCTATCACGAGCTTGGCTGCTATGTCCCTCTCCTCTCCCATGCGCCTTATCCTTACGCCGCATACCTCCCCTCCATCCCTGAGGAACGAAACAACCGATGTCTTTGTAGCTATCTCGGCTCCTTCTCTTGCGGCCTCGGTAGCCAGATATTTGTCGAAATTGTCCCTCTCGATGACTGCACCGACCTCGTCGCCAGCGTTCTTGGCGTCTATCAGAATGAACTTGCCGGAGGGCCCGAAAATCCTTGCTCCCGTCACCTGGTTTACCAACCAGCTGCTGTCCGGCTTGATGTCGACGTGCTTGAATATCTCCATCGACACGCCTTCACCGCACCTTACGGGGGAGCCGATCTCCTGCCTTTTCTCGACAAGGAGAACATCGGCGCCGTTCCTGGCTGCGTACCTGGCCGAAGTGCTTCCGGAAGGTCCGCCACCAACAACAACTACATCATAACTGTCTTTAGGGAACATTAGCTACCACCTGGAAGTCTTGACGTGCGACAGGACACACTGATTACACTGCCGCGCTAGGCAGTGACTGCCGGGACTTTCAGACCCCTTGTCCTGATAAGTGTCAGTGCGCCAACCGGACATGCCTTCACGCAAAGACCGCAATCGGTGCAGTCATCATTGAAGTCAAGGATGACTTCATTGAGGTAGATTGCGTTGGCAGGACAGGCACCCACACATGCACCACAGTGCATACACTTGTCGTCGTTCAATTCTATCAAGGCAATACCTCTCTTAATCAAACACCAACTAGTATTAAACGGTATTCAGCAGGTTCTCCCGTCAAGTCGCAGGGCATTTCAGCAAACGACATAAGTTTAAATGTTATGTAGCTATAGGTGCTACACTTCGATGAATCTAATAAAAATGCTCGGTGAAAATCCGGACGAACTCAGGAAAGAGTATGAGGGTGTGATAGGTGTTCTGAAGCACTGCGGCCTTTCCGAGTACGAGGCCAGGGCATATCTCGGACTTGTGGTTCTTGGCTTCGGGACGCCGCAGAGGGTTGCCGAGGTCACAAAGATACCGAGGACATCCGCCTACAAGTCGCTAACGCTCCTTGAGCAGAAGGGGTTCGTGACTTCGTCTGCAGGAAAGCCGAAGATATTCCATCCGGAGGACCCGCTTCTGAAGGGCGACGAAATTGCAGAAAACACAAGGGATGCATTCAGGAAGCTTTCGCTCGTCAGCGGAATGCTGAGTGAGAAGGGTGTTCCTCAGCTCATATACACAATAGTGGGGAGGGAAAAGGTAACCGAGAAGATAGGCGAGATGCTCGATTCATCCACAACAAGGTTCCTGATATCCACCCCCGCCATAAGGGATGTAAGGAAGATATTCGGAAAGAAATTCTCGGATGCAAAGAAGAGGGGTGTCCACATCACAATAATCACCGCCCCTTCAGTGAAGCTGCCGGAGCACACCGTGAGCTACAGGGTTACCGAGTTACTCGCGACGGACATCACAAGCGACGGGAACAAGGCACTGATAGCGGCACCAGACCTTTCCGCGTGCGGATACAGCGACAACGCATCGCTTGTTGCGCATCTTGATTCCTTCCTGCAGCTACTGACGGCCAAGCTTGCACTGAACTCGCCCGGACAGGCGGACTAATCCGCTTCGCCCTCCTGCTCCTTCAGCGACTTCACAATCCTGTTCATCTTCTTCTCCCGCTTGGAGCTTGCCTTCAGGTATGCCTCGTCCCTGGTGCCGTTTGCAAGCAGGATGGCAACATTCCCGGCAGAGCTCCTGCCAGTGCGTCCCTTCCTCTGTATGTACCTTATTTCGCTTGGTATGGGCTCGTAGAAGACGACAAGCTCCACGTCCGGTATGTCTATCCCCTCCTCACCTATGCTGCTTGCCACGAGGACGTTGAAGCGCCTTGATGAGAACATCTGAACCGTCTTCTTCTGCTCCTTCTGGCTCATCCCTTTTTCCTTCCCCCTGTCCGCCTGGCCTATGAACCTGCCATGGCTGATACCCCTGGAGGAAAGGGCGGAGGTTATGACTTCTATTGTGTCCCTGTACTGGGTGAAGACCATGATTAGGCTGTCAGCCTTCTTCTCAATCTGCGATGAGACAATTTCCAGCAGCTTCTCGACCTTGGGGTGCGAAGTCGAATGCGATGCGGAAAGAAGCTCCCATACCTTCTTGATCCTCCCGTCATTCAGGAAGCTCTTCTCAACCTTGCTCAGCTTTTCCGAGGATTTCATTCTTTCAAGGTACAGGCGCAGCGGACCTATGCCCTGCGTTTCAAGCAGTTCGGAGCAGTGATACGCATGGATTGCGACAATGCTGTTGTGCATCGCGCCGAAGAGGTATCCTCCCCTCCTGCCTCTGGCCATGATTCCCGCCCTTACCGAAAGCAGGTCCTTTCTTGATACAAATTCCGCCTTCTTGTACCGCAGAAAACCCATTCTCTGCAGCTTCGTTATCTTTTCGTGGAGCAGGTCATCTATCGGTTTCAGAAGCTGTTTCGTCTCATCGTCGAGATCGACACGGAACACAGTCTCGTCCACTTCCCTGACATACGTGTTGACATCAACGTCCTCCCTGTTCCTTATCTCCACCTTCTCTATGTTAAGCGCGTGCAGTATGTCTTCGATCTTCGCCCTCTTCGAGCCGGGGGAAGCCGTCAGGCCGAGTATCCTCACACCTGCGTCGCGGCATTTTTCCGCGACTTCTACATAGGAGTAGTTGCCCACAGCCCTGTGCGCCTCGTCGAATATGCAGAAGGCAACATCGTCAAGATTGTAGTTTCCAGCGGCAATGTCATTGCCGATCACCTGAGGCGTGGCGAATATCACCTTGTTTGAAAACCAGAGCTTCTTTCTCTCGGCCGCAGGCGTGGAACCTGTGAACAGAGCAAGTGACTTGATCAGGAAGTGCTTCCTGAATGTTTCAAGATGCTGCATGACAAGCGGCCGGGTAGGCGCCAGGAAGAGAATCTTCTTCCCCGTCGCCTTCATCATTTCGGCTGCCGCAATGAGCGCAATGAGTGTCTTTCCAAGGCCCGTGGGAACAACAACAAGAAGGTTGCTTCCTGCGGCGATCCTCGCAAGCTCCACCTGGAAATCCCTGTATTCAACCGAGTCTTTCTCAAGCAGGGGATGGGACACAAAACCGTTCGAATTCTCCAGTTTTGCTTCCCTGTCAAACACGACAAAATCGAAGAGCGTCGACTGCCCCTCAGCCACGCTCAGAGAGAAGGCTCCCCTATTATTTGATTGTCACTGACTGTCGAATCCTCCAGCACAGCCCCCGGGCAGACTATCGAGCCTGTTATCCTGCAGTTCCTGCCAATTGACGCGTTGGACAGGACTGCACTGTTCTCAATTACGCTGCCCTCCTCTATCACCGCTCCCTTCTCCACATACACGTTCGGCCCTAGCCTGACCCCTTTCAGCCTGGCGCCCTTCTCGACGGCGACGGGCCTGTTGAGTGAGCAACCGTCCATTTTAGCACTCTTCTCAATACCCAGCCCTTCGCTGTTGATAAGCAGCTGCTGCGCATTCAGAAACATCTCCCTGGACCCGCAGTCGATCCAGTAACCCCCGAAGCGGAAGCCGTGGAGCTGTCCGTCTGTCAGCTTCGGGAAGATCTCCCTTTCGAGGGAGAAGTGCTCATGGTTCATGTGCTCGAATATTCCAGGTTCCATCACGTAAGTCCCGGCGTTGATGAGATTGCTGAATGCCTCTTCCCTGCTTGGTTTCTCCCTGAATTCGGCTATGGCCGAACCGTCTGAAAGCCTGACAACGCCGAATGCAGTCGGATCTTCAACTTCCCAGAGGGAAATGGTGGCAACTGCGTTCCTGCTCCGGTGGAATGCGACCATGTCCGTAAGGGAGAGGCTGTTTACCACATCACCGTTCAGGACAAGAAATGTAGAGTTTATGCTGTTCCTCAGGTTCCACAGGGCGCCTGCCGTTCCAAGCGGCTTGTGCTCCGTTACGACAACAACGGGTGCATTCTGCGCGTTCTCGCTGAAATATTTCTCTATGTCGTGCCCCCTGTACCCTGCGGCCACGATCACCTCCTCGACGGACGGAGGAAGGGTGTTAATGATCCTCTGAAGCAGCGGAACTCCGGCGATCGGCACAAGCGGCTTGGGTATTATGTTTGTCAGTGGTCTGAGGCGTGTGCCAAAGCCGCCGGCTAGGACAACTGCCTTAACCACAGACTCACCGTGACTTCAGGTTCATGGAGAAATGCTCACGACATTGTTGCCGCGAAGAATTACAGACCCTATTTTTCTAGTCTGCTCTACCGTCCTTTCCTCGGTGTCTTCAAGGACCATGTTCATGAATTCGTCGTATCCGACGAGCCTCCCCTCCAGCGTTCTGCTGTCCTTTAGCAGCAATGTGACGCGCTTGTTGAGGGACTTCTCCAGCAACGCGAGTGGCATAACCATAGGAACCGGCAATCACATCATGGCATACGAATTTAATCCTTTCGATGTCCGCGCCGGGATGAATAGAACGGAAAGTGTTTGTATAAATGGTTTGGAGGATGCGCGCAGGTTCAGTACTCGTCGCCCATTCCGCCCATGCCGCCGGGCCCGCCGCCCCTTGGCGGAGTCATGTCCTTCGACTTGCTCGCGATGACATCGTCTATCTTGAGTATCATCACGGCTGCATCGGTGGCTGAGTGGATTGCCTGCTTGCCGACACGAATTGGTTCAATGATCTTCTCCCTCTTCATGTCGCTGACCTTGCCTGTCATGACATTGACGCCCGCTGAAACCTGGCCGTTCTTGTGCGCCTTCCTTATGTCAATGAGTATGTCTATCGGGTCAAGCCCCGCATTCTCTGCAAGTGTTGTCGGTATGACTTCGAGTGCTTCCGCATATGCCTCAATAGCGATCTGCTCCCTTCCGCCGACAGAGGTTGCATAGTCCCTGAGCTTCATCGCAAGCTCTGTCGCAGTCGCGCCGCCGCCGTATGTGAGCTTGCCGTCTTCAAGCGCAACAGCAACAACACTCGTTGCGTCAACAAGCGAGCGCTCAATCTCGTCAACAACATGCTCGGTTCCGCCCCTTATAAGGACAGAAACAGCCTTCGGGTTCTTGCAGCCGGTGACAAATGTCATCTTGTCTTCGAGTATCTTCCTCTCTTCGACAAGCTGCGCATTGCCGAGGTCCTGAGAAGTCAGGTCATCTACCCTGCTGACTATGTTTGCGCCCGTCGCCTTTGCGAGCTTTTCCATATCCGACTTCTTGACCCTCTTCACCGCGTAAATCTTGTTCTTGGAGAGGTAGTGTGCAGCAAGATCATCAATTCCCTTCTGGCAGAAGACAACGCTTGCGCCGCTCTCCTTGACCTTGTCCACCATCGCCTTGAGCATGTGCTCCTCCTCCTGGAGGAACTGCTGTATTTTCGATGGGTCGGTGATCTCTATCTTTGCATCTATCTCCGTCTTCTTGATCTCAAGTGCAGCATCTAGAAGTGCGATCTTCGCCTTCTCCACCTGCTTCGGCATAGCCGTGTGCGCAGCCTCCTTGTCCACTATGATGCCGCTTATGACCTCCGTCTCGTCGATGCTTGCACCGTGCTTCTTGACCAGCTGTATGTCATCGTCGTCCACGTAAAGCCTGCCGTTCCTCTCCTCAACGACGGCTGATACCGCATCGACTGAAACCTTGGCAAGAACGTCTATCGAACTGCTCGCACTCTTGCTGTACATTGCAGTCTTGGCAATGTCCGTCAGCGTGTCCCTGTCCTTGAGCGTCACGGGCAGGGATATCTTGTCAAGCACCTCGACAGCCTTAGCTTCAGCCATCCTGTACCCTTTTGTTATCACAGTTGGGTGGACGTTCTGCTCTATCAGTGATTCGGCCTTCTTCAGGAATTCTCCCGCAAGGATGACAGATGTCGTTGTGCCGTCGCCCGCTTCCTCGTCCTGGGTCTTGGCAACCTCTATTATCATCTTTGCGGCTGGATGCTCGACTTCGAGTTCCTTGAGTATTGTCACTCCATCGTTCGTAATTGTAACATCACCCAGGCCCCCAACAAGCATCTTGTCCATTCCGCGGGGTCCCAGGGTCGTCCTGACTGCGTCTGCAATTGCCTTGGCGGCCGCAATGTTGTCGAACTGCGCCCCCTTTCCCCTCTCTCTCCTTGTTCCTTCCTTCAAAACCAGTATCGGTGTATTTCCTGCCTGTCCTATCATTTTGCTACCTCTTTTTCTTGGTTCTTAATTACCAGCACAATTCCCCGCCGGCAAGAATCTGCTGCGGGAAATGTCCGATTGTAAAGATGCATAAGTAAGCACTTCTATAAAAGCCTTTCTTACCACGGTTCCTGTTCACATTAGCGACATCGTTCACCCTTCTTGGCATTTTCCCAGGTTGTTGGATAAAATCAAAGTACGATCCGAAAACGGTCGGTTCAGGCATGAGATGTCCTTGCGAAATCGCCGTCGCATGGTTCTGACCCGGGAGTGAATAATGGAAGGGCCGTAGTTGCATCGCGTCCCTGGCGTCGTGCAACAAGCGGATCCAAATCGAATCAGATTTCGTTTCCCCATTTGGTCAACGTCCAATTCTGATCCTTACCATCCTGCTGGAATTGCACTTCCGGTCGACACGGTGCCTTGGTCCGGGAAATCAAGATATAGTTGACTGCGTATGCGCCTCACACAGAAATTCTGGTAGACAGTATTTTTGAGAGGTTAAACAATGAGTTCTAGCTCAGAACAAAGTGTGAGCCAACCTCCTGCGCCAAGGCCCAGGAAGTCGGCTGTGCCAAAAGTTGTTGCTGTCCTGATTGTCGTTGTGATAGTCTTGGGCGCGGGGCTTTACGTGTTCAAGGGGAATCTATTTCCATCTTCGAACACGTCCCAGACACTGGTGATTGGCAGCTCAGCAACGGTCGCATCCTTCGATCCGGCTGTTGCGTTCGACACGGGTTCCGTCCTGTTCGATGACCAGATATACAATACGCTGATCGGCTACGGAACAACAACCGTCAACGGAACGACGTATGGGGCGTTGACTCCGGTGCCTGAACTGGCAACTAACTGGACCGTCAACCCTAACGGCTCTATCCTTTTCACTCTCAGACAGGGTGTGAAATTCAGCAATGGCGACGCGTTCAATGCATCCGCGGTCAAGTTCTCTCTCGATCGCATCATAACAATGAAGCAGGGAGCTGACTTCCATGTCTTCAAGTTCCTCAACGAGAGCGGTGTTCAGATAAAGTCGACCTATTCGGTTCTGGTCATTCCTTCTCGACCATATCCCTGGTTCCTCAACCTGTTCCAGCTATGGGTGACAGGCATCGTGGATCCTGGATATGTGAATGCTCACGGCGGCGTTCAGGCCGGCAAGGTCAATACATGGATGGCCACTCACGCAATGGGAACAGGACCCTACGTTCTGAACTCATCGACCAGCTCGGAGATCATACTTCAGAGCAACCCCAACTACTGGGGAACTGCCCCCAAGATCACCAAAGTCGTCTACGACATCATCCCGTCACCTGCGACCCAGCAGACTGAACTGCAGGGCGGCACAATCAACATCGCGCTGAATATCCCGCCAAGCCAGTTGAGCACAGTCAGGAATTACAGCGGCGTCCAGGTTTCCTCCGGGCCAACATCGTCCGAGTACTATATCGGCCTTGACGAGAATGTCACACCATTCAACAACACACTTGTCAGGCAGGCAATGATATATGCAACGAACCAGACGAACATAGTCAAGCACTCGACATATGGGACAGGAATACCAATAAGAAGCGTAATTGCGCCAACAATCGAGTCGTACTTCAACGCATTCGCCAACTACAGCTTCAACCCGCAGAAGGCCAGGCAACTTCTAGCCCAAGCGGGTTACCCGAACGGCTTTTCGACTAAGTTCTATTACACATCAGGTGATCCGGTCGGGGAGGCTATCTTTACAATACTGCAGCAGGAATTGAACAACGTCGGAGTGAACATCACGGGAGTGCCGCTCACATCCGCCCAGTTCAATGATCAGGCAGGGCTGGGAACATTCCCGATGTTCTTTGAGGGCTGGGTAAATCTGCTCGCAACACCGGACGACGGAATGTACCCGCTGTTCAATGCGGGCAACCTTGGCATATATGGCAACTACAACTACTTCAACAACTCAACCGTCTCCAATCTGCTTGTGACAGCAGGGCAGACACTATCCGCAACTCAGCGTGATGCAATGTACCACCAGGCGCAGCAGATTCTCGCAGACCAGGCAGTTGAGATACCGCTGTTCAATCTGCAGAACGTCATACCGCACACAACGAACCTCCACGACCTCTACATCTACCCGACATTCGACATGTACTTCGTGCAGATGTATATGACCTGAGAATATGATCGATCTTGCCAGATACTCTGCGTTCGCGCGGTACATTGGGTACAGGGCGCTGGCCAGTGTGCCCACGATCCTCGGACTCGTAGTGCTCACCTTCGTGATATCCCACATGATTCCTGGTAACCCAGCACTTACAGTCATCGGTCCCGAGAGAAACCCGCAGGAACTGCAGATACTTGAGCAGGAAATGGGCCTCAACAAACCTCTTTACATACAATTTTATAATTACCTCGCTGGGCTGGTGCACGGAAACCTTGGTTACTCTTTCATCCAGCAGCAGTCTGTCTCGAGCTTGGTGGCCAGCCGTTTTCCGGCGAGCCTGGAGCTTGCCATTGCCTCAGTGCTGATAGGTATTCCTGTCGCTTTGTTCCTCGGCCTCTGGACAGCACTCAGGGTGAACAGACCGGAGGATCATGCCGTGAGAGTCTTTTCACTGCTCGGAATATCGATGCCTGTGTTCTGGGTGGGGACCGAGCTTATACTCGTATTTTACTCCTTTTTCCATCTCCTCCCGGCGAGCGGACAGCTCGACCCGGCTCTGTCGCCGCCAACAACCATCACCGGCATGTACATCCTGGACAGTGCGTTCACTGGCAACTTCCCAGATCTTGTGAGTTCGCTGTCCCACATAGTGCTTCCAGCCCTGGCGCTTTCCATATTTACAATCGCCTTTCTCTCCAGGATAGTGCGCTCCGGGATGCTCGATGTGCTTGGCACAGACTACATCAGGACTTCTGCAGCCATCGGGCTGCCCAGGAACGTGATAGTAAACAAGTATGCTCTCAGGAACGCGCTGCTGCCGGCAATCACCGTCGGCGCGCTGACTGTAGCCGGACTGATTGCTGGAGTTGTCCTGACCGAAACTGTCTTTGGATGGATCGGTCTGGGTTATCTCGCATTCCAGTCGATTGAGGGCCCGGATTATCCATCGCTTATTGCCGTTGTCCTCATATCGGGCTTCCTGTTTGTGATTGCAAATTTCATTGCCGATATACTCTATGCCGTGGTGGATCCGCGAGTCAGGCTGTAATGGTTGGTAGTCATGTTCAACACGGTCTCCAGACAGGTCAGTAAATTCGAGAGCGGATTGGAATTACTTCGACAGCTAGTCAGGAACAGGACGGGCCTGATTGGCCTTATAATAATAGCATTCTATGTGTTTCTGGCCATTGCCGGCCCGGCCCTGGCGCCATATCCCCCGAACTATATTCCATCCGCCGAGACTGTGGTCGGGCCAAGCCCAGCCCATCTGTTCGGCACCGACCTGTATGGAAGGGACATACTGTCGAGGGTCCTTTACGCTGCAAGACTGGACATGCTTCTTTCTCTGATAGGTGTCACAATCGGCTTTGCCATAGGCGAGGTCATCGGCCTCGTTGCCGGCTACTACGGGAAAAAGACCGATCAGGCGCTTATGAGGGGAATGGATATACTGCTGGCTTTTCCCGGGTTGCTGCTGGCTATTGCCATCGCGGTCTTCCTCGGCCAGGGCTTCTTCTCGATTGTGATCGCGGTTGCTGTCGTGGGAATCCCCGGTTTTGCAAGGATTACAAGGAGCGTGGTCCTTTCGACGAAGCAGGAGCTTTTCGTTACAGGCGCCGTGTCCATAGGCGCATCGCGATTCAAGATACTCAAGGACCATATCTTCCCGAACACCCTCTCCCCTTCTCTTGTGCTATATTCAATAAGTCTTGGCACCGCAATGCTTGTGGCAGCGGGCCTGAGTTTTCTCGGTGCCGGGATACCACCTCCGACTGCCGAGTGGGGCGCAATGATAACACTTGGCCTCCAGGCATACAATGACTGGTGGATGGCTGTATTCCCCGGCCTTGCAATCACGGGCGCTGTCATGGGCTTCAACATGCTTGGTGAGGGCCTCAGAGAGGCGATGGATGTGACACTGAGGAGGTGATACGATGGCTGGGAAGATCAACCTTAACGACTATGTCCTGTACATAGACAACCTGTCAGTGGAATACACGCTGAAGGATGTGAGGATCAAGGCTGTCAACAATCTTACTCTGGGCGTCAGCGAGCACGAGTCTGTTGGTATTGTCGGTGAAAGCGGATGCGGCAAATCTACGCTCGCAATGGCAATTGCGCACATACTTCCCCAAAATTCTCTCATCACTGGCGGCCGTATATATTACAAGGGAAAAGTAATCGCGGATGCATCCACAGGCGCTTCTTATTCCTTCAGGATGAACAGAAGGCAGAAAAAGGTTGAGGGTGAGCTGAACCTGATAAGGTGGTTCGGCATCTCCATCGTGTTCCAGGGTGCCATAAACTCATTGAACCCTCTGTTCACCGTCGGAAGCCAGATGATTGACATCTTCTACTACAAGATGTCAGACAGCAAAGAAGTTGCAAGGTCAAAGTGTGTTAAGCTGCTTTCAGCAGTGGGGCTGGAACCATGGGTTATGGATGCCTATCCTCACCAGCTCAGCGGCGGAATGAAGCAGAGGGTCATCATAGCAATGGCGATAGCCCTGAAGCCAGCCCTCATAATAGCGGACGAGCCGACGACCTCGCTCGATGTCATTACCCAGTTCAAGATCATAGAGGAGCTGCAGAAGCTGAGGGATGAGTACAGACTGAGCATCATAAACATATCACACGACATCTCACTCGTTTCTCACCTTTCGGACCGCATTCAGGTGATGTATGCGGGCAGGGTGGTGGAGGTCCTGCCCGAAAACAGGTTTGCAAATGTGCAGCATCCCTATACCCGTGCACTAATCGATTCAATGCCGTCGCTCACTGAAGATGTTTCCACAATCGAGTCAATACCTGGCGCACCTCCGAGTCTTTCTTCCGAGTTGACTGGCTGTCCGTTCGCTCCCAGGTGCAGTTATGCTCGTCAGGAATGCACATCTCCTGAGACCGATCTGGACAGGATAGTTGGCAAGGACCATTTCGTCAGATGCTCCGTCCTCCCCTTCGCATCGGGGGCAAACCAGATCAGAAAGCTCAGGACATCGATTCCCAGGGTAGCGGCCGAAAGAAGAGGAGAGGGAGCGCTGCTTACAGCTCACTCTGTCACACGCGTGTTCAAATCCCATGCAGGTCTCAGGACAGGTCTGCGCTTCGGATCTGGTTCGCCCGATATCCTTGCAGTGGACGAAGTGGACTTGACACTGAGATCCGGCGACACCGTGGGGCTCGTGGGTGAGACAGGAAGCGGAAAGACCACCTTCAGCAGGATTGTTGGGTTCCTCGACGAGCCGACGAAGGGCAGCATAGTGTTCGACGGCAGGACAATTGATTTTTCAGATGCGAAGGGGATTCAAAAGCTCAGACCTCTTGTGCAGACCATCTTCCAGGATCCTTTTCAGAGCCTGAATCCAAGACACAACGTATTCATGCTTGTTTCCGAGCCCCTGGTGATTCACAGGGAGGGAATCACCGATGTCGAATTGAAGCTCGAGGTCGAAAAAATGCTTGCGACGGTCGGCCTCACCCCTCCAGCGGACTACATTTGGAAGTACCCGCACCAGCTGAGCGGCGGCCAGCGGCAGAGGGTGGCCATTGCCAGAAACCTGATTCTCAACCCGAAACTGGTCATTGCAGATGAGCCGATTTCGATGCTCGACGTCTCGCTGCGGGCAGGCGTACTGAATCTTCTCCGAAAGATGAAGGAGTCGCATGATCTTTCCATGCTGTATATAACGCACGACATAGCCTCGGCGAGGTACATAAGCGACAGGATCATGGTGATATACAAGGGGCAGATCGTCGAAGAGGGGAGGGCCGAGGAAGTCACACAGACGCCCGTCCATCCGTACGCCCTTGCACTTGTCCTTGCGAGCATCGGAATGGAGGGGAATCTCAGCCAGACGCTTGGAGAAAACATCTTCTCCGAAACGCCTGCAAATTCGGCAAACATGTGCAGGTTCGCACCGCGCTGTCCGCTGGCCACGGATATGTGCTGGACTTCCTCC
>JAKAVR010000093.1 GCA_021817225.1 Thermoplasmata archaeon | reverse complement strand
TTCCGATCGTGGCAAGGTCATTGAACCGTGTCCCGAGACCGATGATTAGATCCGACTCTCCGACCGCTTTGTTGCAACTTTTGAGCGACTGGCCATGTGCCAGGCCGAAGCACAGAGGGTGGTCGTCGGGAATGCACCCCCTCGATGTGAGAGTGGTTATGACAGGTATGTTCAGCGCCTCGGCAAATTCCCTCAAGGCCGAGCTGGCTCCGGATGCGACGACCCCGCCGCCTGCGAATATTACCGGGCGCTCGGATTCCAGTATCAGCCCATATGCCCTGGAAACCTCTTCGTGAGATGGCGCAAGCCTGTTCCTGCCTGCCTTTACCGGTGGATGCTCCGCGTATTTCACTTCAACATCCTGGAGGTTCAGCGGGATATCTATGTGTACCGGCCCCGGCCTCCCGGATACGGCAGCAGCGAGTCCCTGACCAACCAGCCTGGGTACATCTTCAGGCCCTCTTGCCTGTGCCTGCCACTTGGTGACCGGCCTGAGCATTGTCAGCTGGTCCCATTCGTTATGGGTGTTCCTCCCCCACAAGGCAGGTGGTATGTTGCCAGTGAGAAGGACGACGGGTGAGGAGTCCTTGTACGCAGTGGTCATGCCGATGATGCTGTTGGCTGCTCCGGGTCCACCCGTGGTGAGGCAGACTCCCTGCCGGCCCGTGACTCTCGCATAGCCATCGGCCATGCTGACTGCCACCTGTTCGTGCCTGACAGTGACGAACCGAAGGTCGTCGCGGCCGTACAGCCCGTCGAGTATATCCATCACCGCGGTGCCAGGAAGACCGAATATGTGCCTGACGCCGTTACTGGCAAGCTCGCTGATGGCTGCTTGGGATGCTTTCGTGCGGGCGGAATGCTGCTTGCCGGTGATAAATCTTTGGCAGGGAAATGTCGTTCGTATACGGTCCCTGCGGAAGAGCTGCCCCATGTTTTTCTTCCCTGATCTCAGGTTCCAGGTGCAACGTGGATGAGCCTTTCAGCAGCGCGATTCGGCAGATTCAATCATCGCATTCTGCAGATGCCTACATCAGCTCGTAGTCCTGCCTCTGGTACTCATACAGCTGCGAGAACTTGCCGCTGCCTTCGAGCAATGTGGGAACATCACCCTCTTCCACAATACTGCCGTGGTCAAGGACTATGACGCTGTCCACAAGCCTGATAAGAGAAAATCTGTGTGTTATCAGTATAAGCGTCTTGCCCTTGAGGAATCTTTCAAGAGCGCTTATTATAGCTTTTTCTGACTGCGGATCTATCTGTGAAGTCGGTTCGTCCAGCACGAGTATTTCAGGGTCGCGTATGAACGCCCTGAGTATCGATATGGCCTGCCTCTGTCCCTCGGAAAGGTTCCTGCCCATTTCTCCAATCTCGGTATCGATTCCATCCGGCATCCTCTTGAAAATCGTGCCAAGACCAAATCTTTCTATGCATTCGAGCACCTGCTCCCTGGTGGCGCCCGGGTATGAAAAGCGTATGTTGTCAAGGACGGTGCCCCTGAACATGAACGGATCCTGCAGCACAGAAGCAATTAGATTCCGGTAGGATTTCGTCTGTATAGCCTCCAGGTCCCTGCCATCAATCTGTATGACACCCTCAGTCGGGTGGTAGAATTTCATGATCAGATTTGAGACGGTCGTTTTGCCCGCGCCGGTGTGCCCCACTATACCTATCTTTTCCCCCTTGGTGATGGTCAGGTTCACCTTGTTGAGGGCATATCCCTCTCCATACGAGAACATGACATCCTTGAATGTGATGCGATCTTCGAATGACTCCATCTGGACGAGATCATCGGGCTGAGCCTCCTTCTCTGCATCAATGATGCCGTAAATCCTGGTAAGGCCGACCATAGCGGACTGGTAAGCATTGTAGGTCTGTGACAGCTGGACGACGGGATTGAAGAATCCCTGGACGTAGAAGATGAATGACACAAGTATGCCCACGGACACAACGCCGTGCAGCGTCTCCAGTCCCCCCTCATAAAGGACTATGCTTATGCCAAGCGCCTCAATGATCCTGATAATGGCGCTGTATGTCGAGGAAAGCCTGCTGGCTTTCAGGTTCGCTTCGTAGTTCTCAACGTTCAGTTCCCTGAACTTCCGGGAGACCTTGTCTTCAATGTTGAAGCTCTTTATCGCCCTTATCGCGCCTATGTTTTCTGCCAGGTTTCCCGTGATTCGCGCAATTGCCCTTCTGGTCCTCAGGTAGTTCCTTCGCACTCTGGGCTGAATGGAGAAAGTGAAAGCGACAAGGATCGGGATGACAATGAACGAATAGAGTGCCAGCGTGGGGGCGAGATACAGCATGAAAGCAGCCGAAATAACCAGTGTTGCCACTCCAGACAGCACAGCAGGCACCTGGAAGGTGAGGAACTCGCTGAGAGACTCCCCGTCATTGCTTATTCTGCTTATCAGGTAGCCACTCTTGACCTTGCTGAAGAATGAAACAGGCACCCTCTGGATTGAAGCAAAGGCGTCGTCTCTGAGATTCTTGATTGTGTTCTGCGAAAGGAAAGTCGATGTAGTGGTCCTTAGCCTGTTCGAGAAGAACTGAACCACATACATGCCGAGGAATACCAGGGCGTAGACTGTCAGCAGGCCGAAGTTCCTGGCGGCAATCTGATCTGCTACCAGTCCGATTGCGTAGAAGGCCACGGTGGAGGTTATGGCCGTGACTATGATTGAAAAGACAAGCAGCCGTGTGGTCTTTGTCTCTTTCAGCATGCCGCCAATCATTCTCTTGAAGGATGAAAACCCCTTTCCGCCTTTGATAATCTCATCCTCCAGCTCCTCATACGTTCTGGGCATCCATTCCGCCTCCTTTCTTTTCAGAATCGGCAATGATTGTGAGCAACTCCTTCCTGACGTCTGAGACCTGTTTCAGCTTCCCCTCTTCCACTCTCAGCACCCTGTCGGCAAAAAGAAGACCCGTTTCCCGCAGGGATATTATTATGACCGAAGTCCCCCTGAGCTTCTCCCTTATGGACCTGAATATTCCCAGTTCGGTTTCTGCGTCCACGCTTGAAGTTGCGTCGTCGAATATCAGGAGCTCCGGTCTGGGCAGCACCGCCCTGGCAATAGCTATTCTCTGTTTCTGCCCGCCCGATAGAGTGATACCCCTTTCCCCCACCATTGTTTCGTAGCCGTCGGGCAGGGACTCTATGAAATCATCAATGTGTGCTATCCCCGCCGCTTCTGCAATTTGCCCGTCAGTGTATTCCCCGTTTCCGAACGCGATATTCTCCCTGAGGGTGCCGGATAATATGCTGACCTCCTGCGGCACGACTCCTATCCTGCCCCTGATCTCAGGCAGGTTGAAGCTGTCATAACTGATGGCGTTGAACGAGATGGTTCCGGAATCGAGGTCATAGAACCTTGGCAGCATGCTTATCAGAGTGCTCTTGCCGCTTCCAGTGCTCCCGGTTATTGCAACGAACTCTCCTTTTCCGATGTCAAAGCTGAGGTTGTCCAGAATGACCCGTTTGCCGCGGGAGAAGTTGACTGCGCTGGCTGCAACCGGTGGTTTGACATCCCTTTCTATCGAGGCGTCAAACGCCTCCTCATCCTTCCCTTTTATTATGTCGCCTATTCTGTCTATTGCGGCCCTTGCGTTCTCGGACCAGACGATAAGCCTTCCCAGTATGCTCACAGGCGAAAGCATGGTGTTGAATATGTTCACGGCCGCAACAAGGGAACCCACTGATGTTATGGAGATTATGTTGTTGTACCCTCCATACACAATTACT
>JAKAVR010000092.1 GCA_021817225.1 Thermoplasmata archaeon | reverse complement strand
GAGGGCCGTGCAGAAGCACACCCTTGGGTGCCTCCACACCGAGCCTTTCGAACAGTTCGGGGTGCTTGAGCGGAAGCTCAATCATCTCGCGTACCTTCTTCACCTCTTCCCGCAGGCCGCCTATGTCCTCATAGGAGACTTTAGCAACTGTGGAAACAGACTCCTTCACCGCTTTTTCGGAGATGCTTACCTTTGTCGATCTGTCTATTATTACAGCCTGGCCGCCAGGGACGTAGCCTGTCACCATCAGCTCAATCCGCTTTCCCATAACATTCAGCGGAAAGATATCTCCCTTGGAAACCACCTTGCTGTCAAGAAGCGTCGAGACATATTCCTCCGCTCCGGTGAGTTTCAATTCCTCAAGCGGGGCAACGCTGAGTTTTGTAGCCCTTTTCGGAACTATTTTAGACAGTGCAACTTTGTCGTCGAGGGATGTTCCTGCATTTCTCCTCTGCGTGCCATCCATCCTGATGATTCCCCTGTTCTCATCCTCCGCGCTGCTTTCCCCAAGCAAGGCAGACGTCCTCTTCCTGCCTGTAATCAGCACATAATCACCAGGCTTCAGACCGAAGTAGTTCAGCGTCTGACCATCAATTCTGACGACTCCCGTCCCGACATCGTAATTCCTCGATTCCGCTACCCTGAGTATTCTCTCTTCCTTGGCCATACTATCGCCTCCATAGAAATTTGAGATTGAAATATGTTTGCGCTACTATAAGTATGTTTCTGTACCCTCACAACTGTCTGAAACGCATTTCAGTCCTGCCCGATGGGCGCCGAATTACAGAGACCTCTGAGCATCACCGGGCGGACGAGAAAAAGGCTGGAATTGCCTGAGACATGTGGCTGTCCAGGAGTGCATGGCACCGGCCAGTGACTTCTGGAGTCAATGAATTTCAAGTGCCTGCGGGTTTCAATAAAAAGTTCAATATACATAACAGAGTATCAACAGAACCCAGTCAGAGGGTGATGGAACGGCTGTATCGTATCTATTGATCCAGGGTCTGGAATCATGGGGGCTGCTTGTCCTCAGGGTGGCGCTTGGTGCTGCGTTTGCAATACACGGTTACCCCAAGATCAGCTCGAGGAGAGAAGACATTATAGATTTCATGAGAACAAAGGGCATTCCCGGCCCCATTACTTTGATAACAGGCTATTTTGAATTCTTCGGCGGTTTGCTGATGATCATAGGGCTGGGAGTCCAGATAATAGGGCTTCTTATGGCCCTGGAATCGGTAATGACAATATTCGTTTCCTCCAGGCTGCTGAAGAAGAAGTACTCACAGGGCTATGAGATTGACATTGCATACTTTGCAATGGCCCTTGCTCTGTTCCTGCTTGGTGCGGGTTCCTTATCAGTGGACAGCTATCTGATTCCATTGCTGTGAGGGTGTAATGCCCAAGATATACACAAGAACAGGCGACCAGGGGAAGACGGGCACTCTTGGCGGGCGAAGAGTCGGAAAGGATGAACCGGTTATCGAGGCTGTGGGATCTGTCGATGAACTTAACAGCGCCATCGGTGTCGCACTCGTCCACATAAGGGATGAGCTTCTTGCAACCATCCTGAGGCGGGTGCAGAGTGAACTCTTCTCTCTTGGGGCAGAACTGAGCGCCGGTGGCAAGAAGATCGAGGGAATGCCTTCGGTCAAACCTGTGATGGTGGAAAGGCTGGAGAGGGAAATAGACGGGATGGTGCAGAAGACCCCGGAGCAGCGTTCATTCATACTGCCGGGCGGAAAGGATGCGGGAGCCTCGTTGCACTTGGCACGCTCAGTGGCGAGAAGGGCCGAGAGGAGGGCTGTGAAACTGTCCGGGCAAAGCGGCTTCAACCCACAGATACTCGCATATCTAAACAGGCTGGGGGATTTTCTTCATGTCGCCGCCAGGTATGTGAATTTCAGCGAGGGAGTCGCCGAACACAAGCCGATGTATGAGAAGTAGCTGCCCCGATCAGCGTTCGCTTGGGACCTTCTCCTTGTCCTTTGACTCACCAAGCTTGGAAGGCCACCAGTTGTATCTGCGCAGGAAAAGCATCACCGCCGGGACGAATAGAGGCCAGCTGACGAATGTGTCTATTAGGACTCCAAGCGCAAGCCCGAAGCCTATCTCCTCTATGAGCCCTATTCCGCTGAAGAGCAGGGACGCGAATGTGGCAAACAGGACCGCACCGAGCGTTATTATCACTCCCCCATTTTCTATAAGGCTCGTCTTTATCCCTTCCTGGTCTGTGCGTCCCTTCATCACCTCCTCCCTCACACGCGACACCATGAAAATATCATAGTCGAGTCCCACGGCAAGAAGCGTGATTATAGTGAACATGGGCAGGAAAATCAGCAGCGAAAGATGGTACACCTCGTGTAAGATCACATACGTTATTGCAAGAGCTATGATCACAGAGGCGAGAACCATCAGCACAAGCCTGATGGGCGTAAACAGCGCACTGATCTGAATAGCGAGAACGGCAAAGATCGCAACCGCGAGCACTGGGATCATGTTTGTGAAGCTCGCTTCTGTAAAGGAGTATGCATCGTTGAGTCCCTCGGTCAGTCCGCCGACAAAGGTCTTGAATGAGCCTCCATCATTTTGTGTCAGTATCGAAGGTAGTGCTTTCACGAAGTTCGATGAATAAGATGTCCACGCAAGAGCCGAAAGCTGGAATGTTATCAGTACATACCTGCTGTCTGTCCCGATGTACTGGTTCATCTGCGATTTGTATGTGGCCTGCTGCGACGAGGGTATGCCGCTCAGGTTGTATGGAATGAAGTAGCCGTACGGATAGGTCGGTCCTGCGATTGCGCTTACGTGCTCGTTTGTGATGAGCGTCTTTTCGACTGAATTAATCTCTCTCATTATTGTTGTGTTATAATAACCGCTCGAAGTCAAGACGGGGGAATTGAACTGCAGTATGACGTACGCCTGGTCAAAATAGTCCCCGTGGTAGCTCTGGTTCACCACATTGATAGCTGTCACCCCGCTACCGGAGGGAAGCAGGCTGAAGACATCCATATTCGTGGGCGTTGAGTAATAGTAATAGGTGCTAAGCAGGCCAAGGACAAGGAACACCATGATTAGTTTGCCCTTGTTCTTTATGACAGCCTCTGAGAGCCTCTCCATTGTTCCGGCTCTTGCTTTTCCTTCTGAAACGACAATCTTTGACGGCCAGAATATCTTCTTTCCTCCCCTGTGAAGTATCGAAACGAGAAGAGTGTTTGCAACAATCACTGCTAGCAGTACACCAATTGCGTTTGTGATTCCTGAATCGCTGAATATTGGGACATTGGAAATCCAGAGGGCGACATATGACATCGAGACAGTCAGCCCGGATGTGAAAACGGCATGACCTGCCCACTTGCTTGAAACCACAACTGGATTGGGATTTCCCTTTCTCAGTTCCGTCCTGAATCTGGCCATTATGTACACAACATAATCGGTCGAAAGACCAAGAAGGAGTATCAGAAGCAATGTCGGTGTAATGAAAGATATGCTTGACTTAAGCACGTACTTGTAGAGCAGCGCGTTGAGTGAGAATGCCGAAACCGCCGAAACGCCAAACATGGCAAGCGGCAGGAAAGCTGCAACGATCGACCTGAAGAAAATACCGACGATCAGTATCGAAAGAACAATGCCTATGATCAGCGCCCTGATCATGCCGCCGATTGTCTGAGAGGCAAGCTGGCTGCTCATCACATTGCTGCCAGATACATACAGGTGGTGACCTCCGACCGTGCTGAAACCTGCTGCAATCGCAGACTCGAGATCATTTGTCTGGGTG
>JAKAVR010000002.1 GCA_021817225.1 Thermoplasmata archaeon | reverse complement strand
AATTCAGGGAGTTCTCCCTCACGGGAGGAAATACTTGATCGGCTGGACGAATATTATGAAAACAGAGTACCCATGGAAGTTCTGAGCAGACTCCTGGATGAGATTTACAGGATGTATACCGCGGAATTACGTCCAATTCTCGTGGGTAGGGGAGAAGAAACTCTCAAGTGGCTGTCTTCCAGGGCCAGTTTATACATAATTTCCGACACGTTTACACTGGTCGGAAAAGTGCTCGACAGGATCCTGGCCAGGGATGGCCTTATTGATTATTTCAGGGGAAGATATTATTCAGACGAGATCGGTGTCAAAAAAGCAGCGAGTGATGTGATGACAAGAATCGAGTCAATTGAGGAGGTTGCACCTAATCAGATAGTTCACATTGGAGACCTCCTCGAAACCGATGGGGCACTTGCGAAGAGAGAAGGAACAAAT
Organism: Thermoplasmata archaeon; assembly: GCA_021817225.1. Classification (GTDB taxonomy): domain Archaea; phylum Thermoplasmatota; class Thermoplasmata; order Sysuiplasmatales; family Sysuiplasmataceae; genus JAJZXY01. The sequence goes on along the minus strand of JAKAVR010000002.1, from coordinate 91,049 downwards.
TGCATAATAGTCGGAAGAAGAGATCATGCGGAGCAAAAGATTCTGCCAGATTCGAGCCGTGGTCCTGTATTTGGTTTCTGCGAAGATTTCAGTCAGGTGAAAGGGGTTATCAGCGAAATCATCAAAATGTAGGATTATTCGTTGTGATGGCCCAACCCCTGAGTGTTAAGGCATGCACCCCTGACACATCAAACGGTTTTCACATCCACGCGTGTCCTGATGTCATGTGGGGTCAGGCCCGCTGCATGATCTCCTGCAGCTGAGAACAAATAAACTCTGCTCAACGTCAAGTAAACATATTTATACGACAAAGGCTACAACACAAGATAGCATGGCGACGTGGAACGGCAGATCTAGAAGGAAGGCCACAGGCGGCAGGTATACCCAGAGCAGGAAGAAGCGAAGATTCGAAGTGGGAAGGGAGAAGCAGTTCACTTTCCTCGGCAAACCTCGCCTGAAGGTCTACCGGACAAAGGGTGCAAACGCGAAGTCAAGGGTTCTTGCCACAGATGTTGCAAATGTGACGGACAGGAAAACAGGCGTCACCAAGACGAGCAAGATAATAACAGTCAAGCAGAATCCTGCAAACCCGAACTATACACAGCGCAACATAATGAACAAGGGTGCAGTCATCCAGACGGAACTGGGGCTGGCCGTTATTACATCAAGGCCGGGACAGCATGGCATGGTCAACGCCACGCTTGTAGAGCAGAAGTGATTCCCCCACAGAAGTGAATTCAGCTTCCCTTGTCCGCCGAGCGTGTGATGTTCAATCGTCCCACAAGGGCATAGGGGACAGTGCTTGGAGTGTATGATTCCAGCCACCAGTTTATATGCTCCCTTTCCCTTGAGACGGACTTGATTTTCTTTAGCAGGCTGACAAGGTTCTCTGTAATCCTTATGTCTCTTACAGAACCGATTACTTCGCCCCTCCTGACACGGAGTATTGCATCCCTGGGTATCGTGGAGAAGTTGCCAAGCTTGCTATTCTGATATCTGGTGTACCACACGTTGTTGATATAGAGCCCGTCTTTCATGTCTCCGAGCATCGTCTCGAAACTCTCGCTCCCTCCCTTCATCGAAAGCGACATCGCCTCGGGCTCGATGAGTCCGGCGTTACCAGTTGTCCTTGTCCTGAATTTCCTTGCTGTCGATGTATTGTGCAGATAGCCCTTCAAAATGCCTTCGCTCACGATCCTGGTTCTTCGTACTGCGGCACCCTCGTCATCGAAGTATCGCTTGCCGCTCAGATCGCGCGTGGCGTCATCCTCTATTGTCACCTGCCTTGAGCCAACCTGCTTCCCCACCTTTCCTTCAAAGCAGGAGAACCCGGCAAGAACGTTGAAAGCGGAACTCATCGAGCCTACCTCTGATGTTATTGTCGCAACCACCATTGGGTCGAGTATGGAGTCGAACCTGCCTTCCAAACCGCCTGCAGGTTTCCTGACCTGTCTTGCCAGTCCGGCTGCTTTTTCAGCCGCCTTTTCGGGGAAGAAGGTCTTTTCGCTTGTAGATGAAATCACAGAGTGCCCGCTCGCGTCCTCATCGGCGAAGCACCTTATCGACATGTAAAATGACGAACCGTTCTCGAATTTTCTGATGTCGTTGGAAGTCGAAAGGTAGTGGTCTGCGTGCTCGTTGTAGAGTGTTCCTGTCGCCCTGTGCGCTCCGTTGTCCGCTGAAACCCGTATCGCCTCCGCGACATAATCTGCAAGGACGCGGTCAGGAACAGGTTTCCACTTGGATGCATGACTTCTTGCATTTGTCTTCTCTGCAATGCCGCGGTAATCTTCGCTCGGCTGAGATGCTTCAGCTGTTCTGATGGCGCCGTCGACTATGCGCCTGAAGTTGTCGGCGGCTTTGATGGTTGTCGAGACGACCTTCCTTTTCATCGAGAGGAAGAGGTGAAAGTATGTCTCATCCCATCTGTTGAAGATGTCTATGCTGTTCTCGCTGAATCTTATCTGGCGTGTATCCGTCCTGTATGAGTTGACAATGGCGTCGTCGGCACCCCTTTTCAGTGAATACTCGACAATCTTTTCAGTGAGATCCTTGAATTGTTCAATGTTCATCATCGCACCTCATTTCAGGACGACGTTCCTGAGTCTGATCATAGGGCCGCCCATGTTTACTTCCATACCCTGCATAGGATCCCCCTTTCCGCAGGTCCCACCGTAGAATCTGACATTCTTCCCGACCGCGTCCACCGCGCTCCAGAAACCGGGCGTGGTGATTTCAAGGGTGGGAGACCTGACAGGTCCCGTCACTCTGCCGTTCTCAATCATGTATGCCTCCCTGCCGACATACTTTTGGTTGTATCGCCTGTCGTCTATGTTCCATTCGTTGAAACTCTTGAGCAGCACTCCGTGGGATACTTCGCCAACTATGTCGTCATCGCTCCAGTCTCCCGGAAGCAGGTAAGTGTTGGCCATTCTTACAAGCGGTTCCACACCATAGGATGACGCTCTTCCGGCACCGTTTGATGACATGCGGGACTTGGCACCGCTTTCCCTGTTCTGCAGGAATTCGTTTATCTTTCCCTTATCGTAGAGCACTCTAGTCCTTGCCCTCACCCCTTCGTCGTCGTACTCATAATAACCGAAACTGTTTGGTAATGTCGGATCATCCACGATTGTCACCATCTCTGATCCAACACTCATTCCAATTGAGTCTGCGGTTACAAATGACTTGCCTGCCTGAGAAGCTTCCCTTCCCATTATTCTGTCCGCCTCCATGGGATGGCCGCAACTCTCGTGGCAGGCTATACCGGTGACTTCACTTCCGCAGACAAGATCCATCTTCCCTCCCCTGAATGTCTTTCCATGCCTGAGCACCGTCTCGAGCGCCTTCACGTCCTCAGTTCCCTGAGTCTCCACTTCCAGTTCTTCCAGTGCCTCGAAACCGCCTGTATATCCCAGCTGACGGTGCGCCTGTTCATAGTCTGAACCGCTCTGAAGCATGAGGAAATAGGCAACCTCCACTTTTGGATCAGATGCCTTCACTTGTGTCCCCTCCGTGTCAATGTAGTATTTTGAATTGGTGCTCTCGCTGTAGCCGATCTGCCTGAAGCTCTTCAGTTCCGTGCTCTCCTTGAGCATTTTGTCAAGTTCCACCATCCTCTTTATCTTCAGGTCTGCATCCATGCTGTCGAGCCTTATCTTCTGCTCGACCGTCCAGCTGGCTCTTTCGGGCCGGCCTGTGCTGAGATCTGCCGCTGTGCCATCGCAAGCCCTCGCCATCGACAGGGCACCCCTCACCGCCTTTTTTATTCCCTGCAAATTCATGTTGTTTGTCGCAGCGAAACCGACGCCGCCGTTGGTAGCCACCCTCACCGAGATACCGTAATCTACTTCAGGAGAAATCACACTCAATGAGCCATTCTTGAGGAACATTCCGAGTTCATCCGACAATCTGTAAGTAACACTTGCATATCTCACTCCGGAAGCAGAACACAGGGCAAGCGCTCTCTCCGCCAGGCTGTATCCGACTGCCAGAACCGATTCCGTCTCCTCAGTGTTCAAATTATCACCAGTCTCTTCACCACCGTCAAGGCGCCACTTCAGCCGAAATCCCTTACACGGACATTCCCAGCCCCAAACGCTTCCCTCTTTCTGGTAGCTTCCTCTACCGCAAGCTTCACCGCCTCGGACGGCGAGGAGGCAGTGATGAAGTTGCCCTCGGTTTCTTTCTGCCTGGTGAGTTTGAAACTGTCAAGGGATATCACCGACTTACCCTCGGCAATTGCGAAAGAAGCCTCGGAAAGCGTCCCGCTGGAACCGTCGATTGCTATCAGTGCATCCGAGGCCCTGACGATCAGGAAATTCCTTGCGAATCCTATTCCTGTCGGAAGGCCAACAGTCAGGTGCCTGTTTCCGTCCAAAGGGCTGATGCCAGGCAGAATTCCGATACACATTCCACCGCCTGCCTCGACGCCTTCGGCCACCGCATCCATGATACCAGTCAGGCCGCCGCAGATGACAATCACGCCCTTGTCAGAAAGAAGCCTGCCTACTTCGTAGCCGAGCTTTCTGTGCTCACTGTCGGGCTGACTGCCGCCTATGACGCCAATCTGAAGCTTCATCATAACCTGTTCCATCCTGCCAAAGCAAAAATGACTGTCATTTGATTAATTAAGAATGCAAAAATATTATTTAACAGCAGCGAATTGTTAAGTCGATTGATATGCAGGCCAAGAACAGATGGGTTCTGTGGCCAGCCTACCTGGACATAAAACTCAAGAGAGATCAGGGAAGGAGGGTCGCAAAGAAGGAGGCGGTGGATTCGCCGACAGTTCAGATGATATCAGATGCACTACGGTCTCTGGCCATCGACCACGAGGTTGATGAGACCGCCTCCTTTCCCTCGAGGTGGTACAAGAAGGAGGGGCGTGTCTTGGTGGATAACAAGCTGGGCAAAGCAGAAATACTGAAGATGGTGGCGGCAGAAATCAGAAAACACACGAAGTAATGCCCGCGCGGCTGTGATGAGTTGCATGTTGGACCTGAAAGAATTCAAGATATTGGATCGTAATTCTGTATTTTACGGCACACCAATTTCGAAGCTGATGGATAACGCCGGAAGGGGTGTCGCCGAAGCAGTTATGAAGCATTCCAACGGCAGATCTCATGTGCTCATCGTGTGCGGTCCTGGCAACAACGGCGGCGATGGCTCTGCAGCTGCAAGGTACCTTCGAGGCAGGATTGAGACTTCCATTCTTCTGGCCGAGCCGGGTCAGGAGCCCAAAAGCGATCTTCTCAGGCACAACTTTTCATCGGTATCCGATCTTGTCGTCGGGGAAGATGCACTTCGCAAACTCGACTGGAATGCAACTGTGGTAGTGGATGCACTGCTGGGCTCTGGCATCAACAGGCCCCCCGAGGGCAGGTACCGGCAGCTGATTGATTTCATGCATGAAATGAAACGGAAAGGAAGTCTTCTGCTGTCTGTTGACGTCCCCTCCGGATTCCCTACAGACTTCCACGTGCTGCCTGATATTACTGTTACCTTTCACGACACGAAGGCAGGAATGATCGAGGAAAACTCAGGGAAAATCGAGATCGTCGACATAGGCATACCCGAAAAAGCAATCAAGTACACGGGTCCGGGGGAGATGCTGCTCTACCCTGTGCCGGCTAATGATACTCATAAGGGAAACAATGGAATAATAACAGTCATCGGCGGGGGTGCGTTCGCCGGAGCACCAACCTTTGCCTCTCTCGCCGCATACCGGACCGGTGCGGACCTTGTTTACACCGTGGTTCCAAAGAAGAGCTTCGGGGTCGCGTCGGTGTTTTCCCCCAACATGATGGTTTTTTCAACAGCCCATCAGGCATTCGAACCGGCTGACGAAGCGGTGGCAATGAAATGGGTCGAAAGATCCGGCTCACTTGTCATCGGACCGGGTATGGACAGCGATTCAAAGACACATGGGTTCATAAGACGGATTATGAAGAAGGCCAGGTGCTCCATGGTTGTTGATGCTTCGGCCATAGAAGTCGCCGGAGACAACAGTTCTCTGATAGCAGGCAAGAATGTTGTTGTGACTCCACACTCGAAGGAATTTGAAAAGCTTACAGGCGAGGTTGTGGCAAAAACGATAGTGGCGAGAAGCGAACAAATACGCTCATGGGCACACAAGCTTGATGTGACAATACTGCTCAAGGGCGCCACGGATGTGATTTCGGACGGACGCAGGGTCAAATTGAACGACACAGGTAATCCGGGCATGACCGTTGGCGGCACAGGCGACGTTCTGACTGGAATCGCGGCCGAACTCATGGCAAAGGGCTGTTCTCCTTTCGATGCGGGCAGACTCGCTGCCTACATCAACGGAAGTTCCGGTGACATATGTTTCAGGTCGAAGTCATTCGGTTTGCTTGCAACCGATGTCATAGAAAGCATCCCCGACGTGCTTGTCAGGGATCTGGGCGGTAATCAATGAAACGATATGCCCTTATCTCGGACGTTCACTCGAATTTCGTGGCGCTCGAGGCGGTGCTCAGGCAAATTGATGGCGAGGGAGTCGACGCCATTATCTGTGCGGGAGACATCGTTGGCTACAACTCTCAGCCCAATCAGGTCATTGATGAATTCAGGAGAAGGGCAATTCAGTGCGTTATGGGAAACCACGACGAGGCAGTGATTCTGCCCGTACAGGAACGGACGATGAATTCTCTGGCCGCTTTTGCTGTCAGATGGACGAAGAGACACCTGACGGGGGAAAACACCAGGTTTCTGGAATCGCTCAGGCAGACGCTGACGTTCGATGGTTTCGCCGTGTATCATGGTTCACCGTTCGATCCGTATGAGTACATATACGAGGATCAGGTCGATGAAAGACTCGCCCTTGCCTCCAGTTGCAGATTCACCGTGCTTGGTCACACACATGTTCCATTCGTCAGGCGATTGTCCGGGGCAACAGTAATCAACCCGGGCTCCGTCGGTCAGCCGCGTGATGGTGACGCGAGGGCATCATACGCTATCGTGGAAGGGGATAGGTGTGATATCAGGCGGGTCCCGTATGATATTGAATCGATTGTCCGGCTCAATGTGTCGGAGGGCCTGCCAACGCCTCTTTCGGAGAGACTCAGATGGGGCGTGTGATCCAAACAACTTCGGTAGAACCGGCGGCCGGGCATCCCGCGCTTATCATTCGCAGCGAAGAGCCATCGGTCGTCATAGCCGATTTGCACCTTGGTTACGGACAGGAGCTGGAGGGCAGGGGTTTTCTGATCGGCCGGCAGACCGAAGAGATGATTGCCGAACTGGAGGCGTTGTCGAAGAGTGCTGAAAGGCTCATCATACTTGGAGACCTCAAACATGCAATTGGGTATACCAGGAAAAGGAGTGACCTGCCTGCTTTCATGTCTTCCCTCCTGAAACATTACAGGCGGATTGACGTTGTTCCGGGGAATCATGACTCGCTAATCGCAAGATCACTGCCTCAAAGGGTATTCCTGCATGGGACTGAAGGCTTTACCGAGAATGGTGTGTCTTATTGCCACGGCCATGCTTGGCCCGCAGACGACCTCATGGCATCAGCTCTTCTCCTGATGGGACACATCCATCCCGCTGTCCGCTTCGTTGATTCACTGGGAAACAGGTATCTTGAGAAGTGCTGGCTCCGGGTACCGTTCAAGAAGAATGATCCTTCGAAGAGGTACAGGGCTCTTCCCGCCGAGTTGATTGTTATCCCATCCTTCAATCCGCTTCTTGTGGGGACGCCCGTCAACTCGAAGGACGGCAAGGGGCTGGGGCCGATGTTCAGGGAAAAACTCATTTCCCTCTCAAGGGGAAGAATCTACCTGATTGACGGTACTTTTATTGGCACCATATCAGAGAATGTCGCATAGGATTATCTATCAAGACCCAGATCCTGCAAGCCTTGGTTGAAATGTCTCGGGCTGATGGCGTACCAGCTGGCATGCTTTCCAGATTCGTTCAAAGAGCTGGCGAGATGGCGCTCAGCCTGCAACCAGTAAGGCATGCTGTCGTGCGTGTGTCCAGGAAGCATCTTTTTGTCACGGGGAGGTGGACGCAGAAGTGCTCTGTATGCCTGCAGGAAATAAGCAAATCTTCAGATTCATACCGCTGCAGTTGCGGTGCTCTCTTCCATCAGGGTTGTTCAATGTTCAGCGGGTCATGCGTTTCATGCGGCAACGCTGTAACCATAGGCGCTGGACGTGAGCACAGGCTTTGGCTGCCAAAGAGGGCAGTATTCAGCCAGGTGGCCGAGGAGTCTATAGTAAGCGGCTTCAGATGCCTCTCCTGCGATGCCACGGTCTCTGCAGAGCAGACTTATTGCCAAAACTGCGGTTTTCATCGCTCGATTGTCAATGGCTTCATGTGCGAGCTTTGTCACTGTGAAGTAAAACCCGGCAGCTATTTCTGCCGCTACTGCGGCACGATTTACGCAGGCGTCGATGTCACCCTCTATCTGTGCCCCAACTGCTCTCTGGTAAATGCAAAGGGTACAGAGTGCGACTGTGGTCATTCATTGTGATGATGGGCAGCCCGACTGGTCTGCCCGGCGACCGCTTCTTGTAAATCGCACCCATTCCAGTCGCATTTTGGAGATTGCATTGTCAGTCATACGTCAGACGATAATCTGACGAAATTGAGAGAGAAATTCGATTAGGATGCGATTCTTTCGTGGTTGATTTGAGAGAATAATGTTTTAAATATCTAACCGTTGTTATCTATCTTCTGCACTCATTCAGGGATGGGAAACCGATGAAATCAATTGTGGACGACGTATTGAGAGAGACGCCAGTATCTCAAACAGGTATTGGCATGGATGCAACAGATGAAGAGCTGATGCAGCTCGTAGAATCGCTGCGTGTCAAAATAAGCATCGTTGGTTGCGGAGGCGGAGGTTCGAATACAATCAGAAGACTGAACCAGGCGGGTATTTTTGGCGCCTCTCTCGTTGCCGCCAATACGGATGCCCGCCATCTTCTTCTCCTCAATGCGCCTCACAAGGTTCTCCTCGGCAGGAGACTGACGCGGGGCCTGGGGGCGGGAGCAATACCTGAAGTCGGGAGCCAGGCTGCCGATGAAGCAAGAGAGGAGATAGGGAAGTATGTGCGGAGCAACGACATAGTATTCGTGACGGCGGGAATGGGCGGCGGAACAGGTACAGGGTCTATACCAGTCGTAGCCGAAATTGCGAAGGAGTCGAGAGCGCTTGTGATGGCTGTGGTTACGCTTCCGTTCAAGGCAGAGGGTGCTATCCGGATGCAGAATGCGCTGAGAGGTCTCGAAAGGCTCAGGACCTATGCCGACACGACAGTCGTGATACCAAATGACAAGCTGCTTGAGATAGTGCCCAGGCTTCCGCTCGATGCAGCATTCAGGGTGGCGGACGAGGTACTTGCCCAGTGCATAAAAGGGATAACCGAAATAGTTACAAAGCCCGGCCTTGTGAATATCGACTTCGCGGATATAAAGACAATAATGAGTTCTGGCGGAGTGGCGATGATCGGGATGGGCGAATCCTCGGCGGCCAAAGACGAACGTGTTGAAGATGCAATGAGGCAGGCACTCACTTCACCTCTTCTCGGCGACATCGACATAAAGGAGGCCAAGGGGGCACTGATAAGGGTCGTGGGTGGCAATGACATGTCTCTCAAGGAAGCGGAAAGGGTCGTTGAGGCGGCTTCCGCCATGATGGGGCCCAAAGCAAGGATAATCTGGGGCTGTGGCGTCGAACCCGAGTCGGATGGCAAGATCAAGGTTCTTGTCGTTATAACAGGCGTGAGGTCCGCGTTCATGCTGCCGCAGGGGCAGGGAGCACAGAAGGGAATCGACTTTATACGATAATTGCAGTGCTCATAACGTTTCCATTGACTGTAAAAGAGAAAACCGGCAGGAAGAGGTACATAGCGCTCAGGCTCACACCCCCTCCTCACGGCAGGTCCGAATTCGCAAGGGCGCTCCAGAATGCGGCAAACTCGAAGGCGATCGAGTCATCTTCCGTCAAATTGCTCATATTGAGGGGGGACATTGCTGTCATCTCCTGCAATCACAGACAGCTCCCCGGTCTCAGATCGCTCCTGAACGGTGAGATAGGAGAGTCATCTTCGAAGACTCTAAGAGTGTCGGGAACTGTAAGGACAATAAAGGAGTCATTCGGTCTGGACTGAAGCATCAGATAACTTCGCCACTTTCTTTCACGTCCGCCAATACCTATGAGAAGAGTTTTTATGGTTAAATAGAATAGACGAAGCTGTACAGCCTAAAATTCGGAGTTGAAATTAAAATGCAGCCAGGTCAGATGGCATACGACAGAGCCATTACGGTTTTTTCACCAGACGGGAGACTGTTTCAGGTAGAATACGCAAGAGAAGCTGTCAGAAGGGGAACCACCACAGTTGGGATCAAGTTCAAGGATGGCGTTGCACTGGTTGTCGACAAGAGGATCGCGAGCAGGCTCATGGAGCCAACTTCGATGGAGAAGATCTATCTGATCGATGAACACATCGGCTGCGCAACATCTGGCCTTGTTGCCGATGCCAGGGTTCTTGTCGATAATGCGCGCGTTATGTCACAGGTGAACAAGATTACCTATGGTGACAAGATTGGTGTCGAGGCGCTTGTCAAACGCATTTGCGACTACAAGCAGCAGTATACACAGTATGGCGGTGTAAGGCCTTTTGGGACCTCCCTCCTGGTGGCGGGCGTCGATGACCGCGGCTCCCATCTTTTTGAGACAGACCCGAGCGGTGGTCTTGCATCGTACAAGGCGACCTCCATCGGAGCTGGCAGAAATGTAGTCATGGATTTCTTCGAGGAGAATTACAAGGAAGATCTTGATGTCGACGATGCTGTTGTTCTTGCTCTTAAGGGCCTCAAGAAGGCGACCGAGGAGGATCTGAACCCGAAAGCAGTCGAAGTGGGACTTGTCAGGGTCGACCACAATTTCAGGAAGCTTGAACAGAGCGAAGTTGAAAAGTACGTAAAAATGGTTTCGGCATCCTGAGCTGCCGCGGGCAGCTAACCGGTGCATCGCACATGGTCGATATCGAAGAGGCAATAGTTGGGCGGCTTGAGATAAAGGGGGAAAGCTTCGAAATACTGATCGACCCCAAGATAGTCAAGTACCTGAAAGAGGGAAAGGAGGTCGACGTGGCCAGTCATATGGCCGTTGAGGAAATATTCAAGGATGCCAGGAAGGGAACGAAACAGTCTGACGAGAAACTGAAGGAGTTTTTCGGAACCGCTGATGTTTCAACTGTTGCACGCGAAATAGTCAAGAGGGGTACGGTCCAGCTTACGACCGAACAGAGACATGTGATGGCAGAAACAAAAAGGAAGCAGGTTGCTGCCATTATTGCACGGAATGCTATTAATCCACAGACCAGGACCCCACACCCCCTGTCCAGGATAGAGGCGGCAATGGAGGAGGCAAGGGTCAGGATAGATCCAATGAAGTCGGCCGAATCACAGGTACAGGACGTTCTTGATGCTCTCCGCCCACTGATACCAATACGTTTTGACAGTGCGCGAATTGCTGTCAAGCTCGTTGGGGAAGACTATGGACGCTGCTATGAAGACATTCTCGCCTTTGGCCATATAACCAAGGAGGAATGGCTCAATGACGGCAGCTGGGTGGGGGTCGTCGAGCTGCCGGCAGGGATGCAGACGGACTTCTTTGAGAGGCTGGGTCACAAGACCAGGGGAAGGGCGGAAACCAAAATATTAAAATAGAGTGCGTAATTTGAACAACGTTTTGGTCCGCGAAAACTAAAAAATGGAGTGTGAATACAAACGTCTATCCCGAATGCTGATACGCCGAGGGAAATCATAATACCAGGCCAGCCGCTCGAAACGGACGGGAAGAGGCCCGGTTTCGGAACCTACAAGAAGGCCGGAAGCATCTATTCTTCGACTCTCGGCCTGCGAGTGTCAAAGGGAAATTATGTGGATATACTGCCACTTTCCGGCAAGTACGTTCCTTTTTCAGGCGATGAAGTCATCGGCACTGTCAACGATATGACTTCATCCAACTGGCTGTTCGATATCAATTCTCCCTATCCTGGAGTTCTTCATGCGTCAGAATCACCCTGGAAGGTGGAATTTGGGGCAACTGCGAAATACCTTGAGCTGGGTGACAATGTCACTGCGAGGATACTCTCCGTGGATGATTCAAAGCACGTGCAGCTGACAATGAGGGACCAGAGCCTCAGGAAGCTGAAGGGCGGCCATGTAGTCGACATCCCGTACGCCAAGGTGCCAAGGGTCATTGGAAAGAGCGGCTCCATGATCGAGATGATAAAGGAGTACTCCCGTTGCAAGGTGCTGATAGGTAAGAACGGCAGAATATGGATTGACGGGGAAGTCGAGAACGTGCTGAAGGTAGCCAAGGCGATAAGGATAATAGATGAGGAGTCGCACACTCACGGACTGACAGACAGGATCAGGGACTTTCTGGAGAGTTCCTTTCCATCAAAACACGGTTAAGTTACGGTGATTGAATGAGCATGGATTTGCCTGAGGGCATGAAACTGATAGACGAGAACGGTAAGAGACTGGATGGCAGGAATGCGGACGAGCTGCGCCCGATAAGGATCGAGGCTGGTGTGCTAAGGAGAGCAGACGGCTCAGCCTACGTGGAAATGGGGAAGAACAAGATACTGGCGGCCGTTTACGGTCCGAGGGAGTGTCATCCAAGACACCTGCAGGACCCGACACGAGCCATTGTCCAGTGTCACTACAACATGCTTTCCTTTTCCGTGGATGACCGAAAGCGCCCGGGACCGGACAGAAGGTCCGTGGAAATCTCAAAGATAGTGGGTGAAGCGCTTGAATACAGCATCTTCCTGGAACAGTTCCCAAGGACTTCCATTGATGTCTACATAGCTGTCCTGCAGGCCAATGCGGGCACGAGGTGTGCTGGACTGACTGCCGCCTCTGTCGCGGTAGCCGATGCGGGCATACCCATGAGGGACCTGATCCCCGCTTGCGCTGCGGGAAAGGTTGCAGATACTATTGTCCTCGACCTGAACAAGGAAGAGGATAACTTCGGCGATGCGGATCTTCCGCTCGCATACATCCCGAGGACGGGTGAAGTGCTCCTTCTTCAGATGGACGGCCACCTTACTCAGGCCGAATTCAACAGGGCCATAGAGCTCGCCAAGGGGGGTTGTTCGCAGATTTACGCCGTTCAGCAGGATGCGCTGCGGAGGAAATATTCCATAGCAGCCGGCGAAAATGGCGGGAAGGAAGAGGAAGCAAGGGGGAATGTGGCATGAGTCAGAGGAGTCCACTGTCCGAAGTCAAGAAGGGGCATATCACGACGCTCCTTGCCAAGGGAAAGAGAAGCGACGGCAGGAGTTTTGGTGAACTGAGACCCGTTTCAATAATTGAAGGTGCAATCGAAACAGCCGAAGGCTCGGCCAGGATGAAGCTGGGCAACACTGAAGTTGTCGTCGGAATAAAGATGGCCGTGGGCGAACCTTTCGCCGACACGCCTAACAAGGGAGTGCTGACAACAAACGTTGAACTGATACCCATGGCGTTTGAAGAGTTCGAGAGCGGGCCGCCTTCTCCCATGGCAATAGAACTCTCAAGAGTCGTCGATCGCGGGATCAGGGAAAGCCAGATGATAGATCTTGAAGCGCTATGCATCACTCCCGAGAAAGAAGTCTGGGTGCTATACGTCGATGTGTACGCGCTGGACTATGATGGCAACCTGTTTGACGCCTCTTCAATAGCCGCAGTAGCCGCACTCAGGAACACGATGGTTCCAGCCAAGCGTTTCGGCAAGGGAGAGGATTTCCATTTGCCACTGAGGTCTACCCCCATCTCATGCACAACCGTGAAGATAGGCGACTACCTGGTGGTTGACCCTACACTCGAGGAGGAGGAAGTATCTTCTGCGAGGCTCACCGTTGCAACGGATGAAAACGGCGACCTCAGGGCAATGCAGAAGGGAGGATCTGGCTTCTTCACATTCGAAGAGGTAAAGAAGTCGATTGAAATGTCTGTAGAGGCAGGCAGAGCCATTAGAGGAAAAATCTGAGGTGAGTTGAATGTCAAATTCTGCTAAAAAGATTGGCCCAGTGGCAAGGTTCGGGCCAAGATACGGGGTCAGGATCAGGTCAAGGATACTCGAAGTGGAAAAGGAGATGGCCAGGGCCATTCCCTGCCCCAGGTGTGGCGCCACGGCCGTTGAAAGGGAAGCGTCAGCCATTTGGACCTGCAGGCACTGCGGTTACAAGTATGCGGCAAGGGCGTATGTCGGAACTCCAAGAAAGATAGCGAAACCTGTGACCGGGGAAAAGGAGGGAGCCTGAATGTACAAGTGCATCAGGTGCGGAGAACCAGCCAGATCTGGAGTAAACACCGTTGGTATGCAGTGCGACAAGTGCGGTTCAAAGATATTCGTCAAGGAAAGGCCGAATGTAAAGAAGCAACTGATTTCAAAATGAGCGCTTACAGGCACACAGCAGAACTTTGCTTTCCAAGAGCCGAGGCCGAGTACCTTCGGGATGTGCTCGGACCGGAAGTGGAAAGGGAGGTGCCAAAGTGCCATGTCACCTGGCGGAGCGATGAAACGACAGGGGCGCTCATCATAGAGGCGGAGGACCTCAGCGCTTTGAGGGCCGCTCTCAACTCTTATATAAGATGGACACATCTTGCACTCAGCGTAAGGAATAAGGCATCCGGCCACTTTAAAAAGCATGACCAGTAGGTGCGATCATGAACGATATCAGTCCAAAGTTGCAGAATCAGATTACCCAGTATCAGCAGCTTCAGCAGCAGATACAGGTCCTGTCATCACAGAGGTACCAGCTAGAGGCACAGTCGAGGGAAGTCGCAAAAGCGATAGAGGAGCTCAATGGTTTGCAGGCGGAAGCTGCGATCTACAAGAACGTCGGCTCTCTGATGATCAGGGCTAAGGACAGGGAGTCGGTACTCAAGGACCTGAATGAACAGAAGGAAACGCTTGACATCAGGGTCAAATCGATAGAAAAGCAGGAAAAACATCTTCGCGACAGGTACCAGTCACTTCAGGAGGAGCTGTCCAAGGTCCTTGGCCCCAAGAAGGATGAAGCGGCTTGAGACCGTTCAGGCGAGAAAAAACCACACTGAAGGGATTTTCCGCCGAACTTGAACTTGCGCCCTTTTACATAGCGCTCCATGAGCACGCCGATCCGGATGCCGTAGGATCTGCATATGCAGTCTCTTCCGCATACCGTGCAAGCGGAATCTGGGCCCCTGGCGGGCTGGACAGAAGGGCAAAGGCTCTGGTCAACACACTGGGCATGGGATTGGTGAGCAGTGTTTCCGGGGTCGAAAGGCTCCTCGTTGTTGACACGCCGGACACATCGCAGTTTTCCCTCGAGGATATTGGAAGGCCGGAGATTCTCCTGCTTGACCATCATTTTGTTTCATCCGAAGCGGATGCCGATGTCTTCTACACCGATCCTGCGGCACCCGCCTGCAGCGACATTGTATTCGAGATGCTTGAAGCCGGGGGCAAGACCATTGACGGAAAGCAGGCGATTGCACTTCTTGCGGGCATACTGTCCGATACAGGAAGACTCCGGAGGGGGGACGCAGGGATGCTCTTGAGAGTCTCCCGGCTGCTTGATGCTTCTGGCATGCGTATCGAGGAAGTACTGGAAAGGCTCGAACCGGCAAGGGATTTGTCAGAGCAGACTGCCATATTCAAGGGGCTTGAGCGCATGAGGCACAGGAATGAAGGCACATTTTTTCTCTGCTGGAGCGAAGTTTCATCCTATGAATCGTCCGTCGCTTCTTCCATGGTCGCGGCTGGTGCCGATGTGGCCCTTGTCGCATCGGACAGGAAAGGACAGGTGAGAGTGGCGGGGAGGTGCTCTCAGAGGGCCGTTTCAGCCGGGCTGAACATGGCTACCGTGTTTTCAGGGATTTCAATGGAGTTCGGGGCCAGCTCTGGCGGTCACACCGGTGCGGCTGTGCTGGAGGCCACGGGTGACCCTGAAGCGCTGCTTAACGCAACAGTGGCAGCATGCGCAGCAGTGCTCTCTCCGACGAGATGACCCGCATTACAGCTTTTTCAGTTCCTGTATGACCTTGGCTACTGTTTCCTGCGCATCTCCGTAGAGCATTTTCGTGTTCTCACCGTAGAAAAGCTCATTTTCTATGCCCGAGAAACCGCGCCCCTGTCCCCTCTTGAGCACAATGACGTTCTTTGCCTTGTCCACATCGAGTATCGGCATTCCTGCAAGTGCGCTCCCCTGCCGCCTTGCAGCAGGGTTGACGACATCGTTCGCTCCAATCACAAGCACGACATCCGTGCTCGGGAACTCTGCGTTGATTTCATCTCTGTCAAACAGGTGGTCGTAAGGAACACCAGCCTCTGCAAGAAGCACATTCATGTGGCCGGGCATCCTGCCAGCCACAGGGTGTATTGCAAACTTCACGGTGACACCCTTGGACTCAAGCAGGTCCGTCAGTTCTTTCACCTTCTGCTGGGCCTGGGCTACAGCCATTCCATAGCCAGGCGCAATGATGACGCTGTTAGCATATGCAAGCATCACGGCCGCATCCTGGGGCTGGATCGGTTTCATGGTACCCACGATGCCCGCTGCTTCCTCCTCCTTGGCGCCGAATGCGCTGAAAAGGACGTTGCCTATGGAGCGGTTCATTGCCCTTGCCATGAGTAGAGTGAGCAGGGAACCAGCCGCACCGACGAGTGTTCCCGCCACGACCATTGCAAAATTCTCGAGTGCAAACCCATCCATCGCCACAGCGAGTCCTGTCAGTGCATTGTACAGGGAGATTACCACGGGCATGTCGGCGCCTCCTATTGGAAGTGTCATCAGTATGCCGTACCCTATGGCCAGCAGGAAGAATGGAAGAAGCGTGTTGAACCCGAGAGCGTGCGGGTAGAGAACAAGGACACCGAAGGCAATGGCAAGCAGAAGAACAAGTATGTTAACCGGCTGCTGTCCCGTGAACTTGATTGGCCTCTGTCTCATCCATCCCTGCAGCTTCAGGAACGCAATCACGCTGCCTGAAATGGAGACGGACCCGATTGCGGCACCGGTAATTGCCAGGGCAGAAGTGGAAAGCAGGCTCAGGCTCGGGGAAGGAGACGCAAGCGAGGCCGCACTCTTGAGGAGCTCAACAGCTGCAATCGCACCCGCTGCCCCTCCTCCCATTCCGTTGTAGATTGCAACCATCTGCGGCATGTCCGTCATGGCAACACGCTTTGCCGCTATCCAGCCGATGGAACCGCCGATGGCTATGCCTATGACGATCAGAGCGATATTGTGCATTCCGGGATAGAGAAATGTAACAACAACTGCAAGCGCCATTGCTCCCCCCGCCCATACAATTCCACTTCTTGCAGTCCTCGGGTGGGTCATCCGGTGCAATCCCATTATGAAGAATATGACCGTGATAATGTAGACCGGATCGTAGATGTCGAAGGCCATTCAATTCCCCTTCTTCGTTTTCTGCTTTTCAAACATCTGCAAAATGCGTTCTGTGACCGCATACCCGCCTGTCACATTCAGCGCTCCCATTACGACCGCGATAAAACCGATGGCTTCCTCAAGGGGCGTCTGTGCCAGCCCAAGCTCTATCATTCCGCCCACAAGAACAACTCCATGAATGAAATTCGACCCGGACATCAGAGGCGTGTGCAGTATAACCGGGATCCTGGTGATTACCTCATAGCCGGTGAAGGCGGCGAGCAGCGCTATGTAGATGTAAATGTAGAGAATCGAGATCATTGCTTTCCCTCCACTAGTTCCTTCGTCTGTGCATGTTTAATCTCACCATTCATCACGAGCACGCTTCCCTTCAGAATCTCGTCGTCAAAATTGTTAATCATTTTGCCCTGCTGATCGATGAGCAGTCCAAGGAAAGATTGAAGATTCTTCGAATACATCTGGCTCGCGTGGAACGGCACCTGTCCGGGGAGATTTACCGGCCCGACAATTGATACCTCGTTTTCGACCACAGTATCTCCCGCTTTGGTGAGCTCGCAGTTGCCTCCTGTCTCGGCAGCGAGATCGATTATGACCGAACCAGGCTTCATTTTAGAAACCATTTCCTTGGTGATAAGCCTCGGTGCTTTTCTGCCAGGTATGTTCGCGGTTGTAATCACAGCATCGGCCTGAGACACCGCTTCATTCACCATAGCCTGCTCCTTGACCTTCTCCTCGGGTGTGAGTTCCCTGGCATACCCTCCAGCGCTCTCCGCATCTATCTGCAGTTCCAGGAACTTTGCACCGAGGCTCCTGACCTGCTCCCCAGCGGCTCGCCTGACATCGTAGGCCTCGACCATCGCCCCAAGCCTCCTCGCGGTTGCAATGGCCATGAGACCTGCCACGCCTGCCCCAAGAATGAGAACTTTGGCCGGTCTTATTGTGCCTGCAGCCGTGGTGAGCATTGGAAACAGCTTCGGCGAAAGATTGGCAGCAAGCAGGACCGCCTTGTATCCACCGATGGTGGACTGTGAGGAAAGCGCATCCATGCTCTGTGCCCTTGTTATTCGTGGCACAAGCTCAAGCGCGAAGGCTGAAACCTTCTTTTCTTTCATCGCCCTTGCGCCTTCGACGCTCCTTCCGGGATTCATGAATCCAACAAGTATTGCCCCTGGTTTCATCAGGCTGACATCTTCAGGGACCGGAGGCTGCACAGCCAGGAGCACGTCCGCATCCGCATAGAGTGCCCTGCGGTCTTTCGTTGTTTCTGCGCCGGAGGCCGTATAGGCGCTGTCCGGGTAGAAGGCAGCGTCCCCCGCGCCCGACTCAATGAGAACACGTACACCAGACTTCGTAAGCTTGGAAACCACTTCAGGGACGAGCGCCACTCTCTTTTCCCCGGGAGCAGTCTCCCTTGGAACTGCAACAGTTACCGCCATGTTTCGCCTCACCTGACGACGGGTCAGCCGAAACTTTCAGGGTTTAAATATCTATGTGAATGCGACCTGGAAGACAGTCATGCGATGCAGCGACATAACCCAGTTCTGGGCCCTTGACTCAGGATTGTTCATTTGGCCATCTCATCTGGTGATCGTCGCGTTGCTCATCCAGGACAGGAGTTCGGGTTTCTTCACATAGTGTTCATGGAGTGGCTTGGTGATATGCCACAGGGCGGAAGCGGCACCAGCCTTGAGATCCAATGGATGGAGTTCGCCCATGGAGTATGCTTCTGAAAGCGCGTTGTAGCTGTCGAAACTGATATGCCCACCATATTTCGGGCTCCGCTCAATTCCCAGCTTGCCCGAGTATGGAAATATAATGTATCTGCATATGTCGAGCACCGGATTGCCCTCAATTTCCTTCGGACAGAATGCGTTCTTGAGTTTTGAGCTAATGGTCGCCTCGTCATCATGAACATAGATTGCGCTTGCCGGATCGCTCTTTGACATTTTTGACTCGGTTGCGTCCATCCTGCCCGTGCTCTTGAGGCTCGAAAGCAAGGGAGTGTGCAGCGCGATTGGTTTCTTCCTACCCATCGATTCGGCAACCTCTCTTGCAAGCATGTGCGCCCTCCTCTGATCCATGCCTGCATACGCTACATCTACACCGAGCCTGAATATGTCAGTGACCTGCATCAGCGGATAGAGGAGTTTGGATGAATCGAGCTCAGCTTCATCTTCGCTCCTTCCCATTATGGTCATGGCTCTCTTCAGGCGCTGAAGGGTGGCATGCTTGGCATTTTTTATCAGGTCAGTCCAGTAGTCGCTGTGCGAAATCATCTCAGATGCAAACGCAAATCTCAGGCCCTGTCTGTTGCCGGCAATGAATGAAAATGCATCCGCCATGTACTCCCCGCACGCCTTTATCTTGTCCATGTTGCCGCCAAGTTTGTCGTTTATGAATGCATGCCAGTCTGCAAGAAAGACTGTCACCTCGAATCCGTTGTCAAGCATTGCACCGATGGTCTTTGATGGGACAAGAAGGCTGCCTATGTGGAGGAACCCGGAGGGTTCGAAGCCGATATATGCCCTTGGCCTCTTTTCTGTATCAAGGAGATGGACAAGCTCATCCAAAGTCACCACTTCCTGAGCATATTTGGTCACATCAAGGGCCCTGCCTTCGGCGTCCATAAATCCGCCAAGAGTCTTTACATTTATAATAAATATTGGAGAAGATGCAGTCATACAGCCTGGTGACATGTGGCCCAGGTGCTACCGGCGTCCTCATTCGCCGGTTAGGTTTATTAGCAGGCTGGGTCTAGGCCACAATCGTGACCGTTTCTGAGGCTGCGGAAGCAATACATCTTTCCAGGACAGTGCTCAAGAGCATAAGGTCAGCAGCTTCGCATGAGAGGCAGCGTGCGATGAGGGATCTGGACCCATATGACTACGTAGCCTGCTGGACAGAGGCAGAGTCGATTGACGGCAGGGACTGTGATGCCCTTGTCTTCATACTTGCAACCAAGGGATGCTCATGGGCACTGAGATCTGGGTGCAGCATGTGCGGTTACACAAACGACTCATCGTCGCGTGCCACCGATGAGAGCATCTGGTCCCAATATCAAAAAGCAACCAAAAACCTGAAGGACCACAGGGTGGTGAAGATTTACACCTCGGGCTCATTTCTGGACACATTCGAGATCTCGCATCCACTCAGGACAAGGATCCTTTCAGACCTGTATCCGAGGGTTGATGAGATTGTTGTCGAGACGAGGCATGAATACATCACCGAGAAGAACCTGGGCGATGTTCTCCAGTTCAGGCAGAAACTGATGCTTGCGGTCGGTCTTGAGAGTTCCAATGACATGATTCTCAACTACTCGGTAAACAAGCCCTCAAATTACGCGCATTATCTCAGGGCAACGAAAACAGCGGCAGAGATGGGATTCAGGGTGAAGAGCTACCTGATGCTTAAGCCCCCCTTTGTCTCGGAGCTGGACTCGATCGAAGACGCAGTGAAGACGACCGAGGAAATCACCTCATACACTGATACTGTCTCCATAAATCCGACCAATATCCAGAAGGATACGATTGTCGAGCTTATGTGGCGGAAAGGCAATTACAGGCCTCCCTGGCTATGGAGTGTTGTCGAAGTCCTCCGGAGGACTCATCACCTTGACAGAAGGGTCTTGAGCAAGCCGACTGGCGCAGGCACCGTCCGTGGCGCCCACAACTGTGGCAAATGCGATGATAGGGTGATGGAAGCCATCGCAGATTATTCGGTCCACAGGGATATATCAAGCCTTGAGAAGGTCCAGTGCGAGTGCAAGTCCGTGTGGCGGTCTGAGCTTGCAATTTCAGAGCTCTCTCAGCCTTCATATCCTACGGACTACAGGATGAAAATTGCAAAGGGGAGTGGTTCAATTGCAGGAATATGATATAAAACGTCAGCTCAAAGGTTCCCTTTCGAGCGAATCCATCAGGCAGATGCTGCAGGAAGAATTCGGCCAGGTTTCGGAAAAGGACGGCCACCTTGTGGTGAGTTACGGTGCCCTTGAAAGGCTTGAATGCTGGCTGAGCGATAAGAAGAGAGTTTGCGTCATCACGGTCAGCAGGGGCGGAGTCAGCGATTCTGACGCTGCCGAAACTATAGCGAAGTATAACCGATTCCTTCTGAGGGTAACCGGCTACAGTTCCAAGGAAAGAAGGAAGAAGGCGATGAAAGCCGAGTAGGCTGAGCGCATATTGTCTGGCGGGGATTGGGCAGAAGGAACATCCCTGCACAATTGCTAATAGACTGTGCGGCGATAGGGTCGGCATACGTCGTGGCTGATGTTTCAGCTTTCGAGGGTGAATAGATGCAGGAAAGTCAGGTAATAGCTACTGTCAGGGGAATGGAGATACTTGATTCCAGGGGAAATCCGACCGTCTCAGTGAACATGTCAGACGGAATGTTCACGGTAAGCGCAGCGGTCCCGTCAGGAGCGAGCACCGGCAAACACGAGGCGCTTGAGCTGCGTGACGGTGGAAAGAGGTTTGGAGGAAAAGGCGTACTTAAGGCAGTCCAGAACGTGAATGGTGCAATTGCAGGGGCGATATCGGGCTTTTCGCCGCTCAGGCAGACAGACATCGACAGGAAGATGATAGCTCTTGATGGAACCCCGAACAAAGCATCACTTGGTGCGAACGCAATTCTAGGTGTGTCAATGGCAGCAACCAGGCTTGCGGCCGCCCAGAAGCATACAGAACTGTTCAGCTACTTCTCAGGCATTACCGGGAGCAAACCACTCCTCCCCGTCCCGCTCCTGAACGTGATCAACGGCGGCGTACATGCAGGCGGTGACCTGTCTGTACAGGAATTCCTGATTGTGCCAGCAGGCTTCCATTCGTTGAGGGAGGCACTCACTGCTGCTGCGGAGGTTTACCAGAGCCTGAAATCGGAATTGAAGGCCAAACATGGC
This sequence comes from Thermoplasmata archaeon, assembly GCA_021817225.1. GTDB lineage: Archaea > Thermoplasmatota > Thermoplasmata > Sysuiplasmatales > Sysuiplasmataceae > JAJZXY01. The sequence continues at coordinate 69,224 of JAKAVR010000002.1, read as the reverse complement.
GCGTCTTCGACAAATGTGGGGGATGAAGGGGGTTTCGCGCCACCGTTCAAGACTACAACCGAGGCACTCGGCGCAATCAGGGATGCTATTGAGGGAGCTGGATATCTGGCAGGCAAGGAGATTTTCCTTGCTATAGATGCGGCTTCTTCGGAATTCTACAGGGACGGCAGCTACTTTCTGGACGGGAAGAGGCTATCTGTCGGGGAACTTACCGACTTTTACCTCTCAATCGCCAAGGATTTCAAGCTGATTTCCATCGAGGATCCGTTTGACGAGGAGTCCTTTGATGATTTCGCCAGCTTAACGAGATTGGCTGGAAAGAAACTGCAGATTATAGGCGACGACATCTACGTGACAAATACGGCAAGAATCAGAAAGGGGATAGAGCTGAAGAGTTCCAATGCCGTTCTGATAAAGCTTAACCAGATTGGAACGGTAACTGAAACGCTTGAAAGCACGAAGATGACAATGGATGCGGGCATGGCCGCTGTTGTAAGTCACCGGTCCGGCGAGACTACTGACACATTCATTGCCGACATGGCCGTCGGGCTGGCTAATGGCCAGATTAAAACAGGAGCTCCCGCAAGGGGGGAGCGCGTAGCCAAGTACAACAGGCTGCTTGAAATCGAGGAAAACCATCCCGAGATTCCATTCCCGGGCCTTTCAGCCTTCCGCAGGGAACTTGCCGAATGACCAGATGAAAAACCGCCCTTGGGTCGTTATCAATCTGGATAACGGTGCTGCATCTGGTTTATATTCATTTGCGGCTAAAGAGTACGGGACACTCTAACAGTACATACTGTTCTGATTGACCGGAAGGCCATAGGGATGGTTACAATAGCACTTGGAAGGCACGAAGGAAGAATCCACACAGTTGATGAAGCCCCTGGCGACATCACTATAGTGAAAAGCAGGAGGGTAGATGACGCTCTGGAACTGGTGGAAGCCTTTTCGTCCGAGGATGCATCTCTCCTTTCAATCACGAGGGCGTTTCCAGACAAGCTGAATCTGCCCGTTTCATTCGGCTTCGTGGATTATTACTGGCTTACCAACATGGTAGGGGAAAGGAGAGTGTCTCCAGCATCTCTCGGACGTATCGTCTCCATAGTGAAATCAGCAGCTGACGGCATGAAGAAGGCGGTCATCTTTCTGGAGGGAATAGAGTATCTTGTGCTTGAAAATGACTTCAATGCAGTCCTGAAAACGCTAAACCAGGTCTGTGACATTGCAGTGAATTCAGACTCGAAGGTGTTCATTTCAGTGGATCCTGTCGCGCTGAATCAAAAGGAGATCGCAATGATAGAACGAACCTGCAGTGCGAGAGTCGTGGAGGCGGACTATGAACAGTTCTGACCGGTATCTCAAGCAGGTCTGAATGAGAAAAGTCCCAGCGCTGCAGACATGTACCTGAGATCATCAAGCGTCGACCCCCGAAACGGAAAACTCTTCACCGCTTCGATGAACATGTCAACCGCTATTTCTGTATGCATGTCGTCCCTGAGAACTCTCATCATCTCCGTCGAAGTGGAAGTGAGCCGCTCCGCCATCTCTACGGGGACAGAGCTGCCTGCTTCGAATGCTCCAATGTCCGCCATCTTCTCCTTCAGTTCACGGGCGATTTTCTCCCAGCGGCCGACAGTCGCCTCATCGTATTCAATATTATCCCTGAAGTGCCTTGAAAGAAGATAGAGCCTTATCGCGTCGGGTCCGTGCTTCTTCAGCAGTTCCCTTGTGCCAACATAGTTGCGTGCTGACTTAGACATCTTGTCCTTCTTCATAGTAACAAACGCATTGTGGACGTAATAACTGGCAAATTCGACATTGCAATAGGATTTTGAAAGGACGGAGGCGACCTCATGGTGAGGGAAAATCAGGTCCATTCCACCCCCCTGAATGTCAAGCTCACAGCCGACCTGTTTGTGAACGATGCTGAAGCACTCGAGGTTCCATGACGGGCGCCCTTCAGACTCCCGGAACGAATCTGGCTTGAAATCGCCTATCCATATCACAAAATCCTGCTTGTCCCTCTTCTCGAATCTGAAGCCGTCCGACTCGCTTCCCGCTATGAGGTTGTCCAGCTTGTCATGAATAAGGCTTCCGAATCCCCCGCCAGATGATGCATCAAAGTAGACACTGTCCCCGGCCCTGTAGCATGTTCCATTTTCCATCAGTATCTTTGTGACCTTGTGCATGAAATCCTTTATGTGCGAGGCGTTTGTGTAGACATCGGATCTGAGCACGTTCAGCGCATCCATATCCTCCAGGAATTCTTCCTTGTACCTCTCGGATATTACAGATGGGGCAATGTGCTCCATTGCTGCCCTTATGTCAATCTTTTCATCCACATCGGAGAAATTCTGGATATAGTTGACAGTGTATGAATCGAGCAGCAGGACCCTCCTCAGTGTGTCGAAGAATATGTAGCTCCTTGCATGGCCCACGTGGGGCGAGTCATAGACTGTTGGGCCGCAGACATACATGTTGATGTGTTTCCGGTCCAGTCCCCTTCCCTTTATCTCATCCTTGTTCTTTGTGAGCGTGTTATATATTCTGACAGTCAACGGAACTTGACTCCGTTCAGTGGCTAGAACTTCATGATATTAATATTTCTGACGTCCGTTCTCTCCCGATGTGCGGCTCCTGAGCATCCGGATGCGGCCTGCCGAGGGGCATAGTCAGGCATCTGGAGCTTATAATCCTGCACCCTTCGGCAATCGTGTGGAGGGAAGAAAGGCGCTTCGGGTTCTGGTGGCGAATTCATCCAGACTCGAGAAATCCTGCGGACAGTATGTGTTCGTCAAGAATCGGCGCCTGTCTTCCGTCTCCTAAAAAACCTCTGTGGATCCTCCTCACAAGTTCATGCCTCAAGCCGAGCTCCTTCAGAATTGTCATGTTTTCTTCAGGTATGTAGAGATGGAAGGGGGCCGGTGCATTCTCGAGGGCAGATAGCAGCTGCACTGCATTGTTCCTCTCGGCTATGAAGGGCGCAATTTCCGATCCATATTCAGATTCGGTCGGGCTGCATACAAGATAACCATTCGGCTGCTTCCTGCTGTCGGTGCTCGAAAGCACAATGCACCCTTCCCTGCCTGCCACATGCCTCAGGACTCTCATCCTCGACCGTCTGAAAAAGAGCCTGTCAAATTCATCAATGCCTGCAGTGAGTCCTCTTTCTAACCGGGCCATGGTTCCAGTCAATGGTTTTTCAACCTTGACCTCCCACAAAACCCTGTCGAAGGTGAAACCCAGCCTTACATACAGGGACTTGCTCCTGTCATACGCATAGAGGAAGGTTGTGACCACGCCGCGGTTCTTCAATTCCGAGAGCAGTTGCTCCACAAGCAGTCTCCCTATTCCTGAACTTCTCTTCTCCGCTTCTATGACCACATTGCCTATCCATGCCGTCTCGCCGTATATCGCGGCCGTTGCCAGCCCCACCCTGCTGCCGTCCAGGATGGCCATTACTCCTATCCCGTTCTCAGGGTTAAGGTAGAACGCCAGATCGTATTCTGTGAGATACCAGCTTTCAGAGTTTGTCACCTCGATCGCATATCCAATGTCGCCCCTGTCCATCTTCCTGAATTCGATGTTCATCAGGGTGATAGCTAGGCCAAACTTGGATAAACAGTTTTCATGGGACAAGCCGAAAAAAGTTGTTAACCTGTTACATGTATCAGTCAGGCTTTTTAATTAGAACAGCAGGTCCAATAATCGTTCCGGCACAGGTCAGATTTTCTGGTTTGTGGCGGGGATGGTGAGCAGATGAATGAAAGAAACAAATCGCACTTTGGAAAGTGGGCTTGTGCAGGATACTGTCTTCCTGTTGTGCTGATGGCGACGCTTGTGGCAACTTCGGGAGTCGTGGCGGCAGCGGCCACACCGCAGCAGGAACTCACAAATACACTCACGAACGTTAGGAATCTCCTGGTGGCTCTGGGCACTATAGTTGCGGCGATAGGATACATTGTCACCGCGTACATGTGGATGACAAGCACAGGAAATCCTGAAACAAGATCGAAGGCTAGGAAGTACTTCATGGATGTCACATTCGGAATATTCCTGCTCTTCATCTCCTCGTTTCTTGTGCAACTCGCTCAGTCTCTGGTGGTGTAGGGATGGAAAGCAAAGCACTCATTGTTTTCGTTGTTGCCGTTGGCAGTCTCCTTGCGCTGGTGCTCTACAGAATTGCAGTCTTCGTGGAAGAATCGCTTGTCCCGTGAGTTGTTATCATGTCAGGCATAGATTCAATGATTACACAGGCCTTTGACGGCCTTTTCCAGAACGGCATACTTGCGATTCTGAAGGCCATAGTTCCTGCAATGACAGTAAGCACTGGACTCTTTTCAAATGGGACCTACAGCGCCTGGGAGGCAGTGCTCTTTATTTCGGAGTCTCTTGTCTCAATCGCGATAGCCCTTATTGCTTACTCGCTTTTCACCGGCGTCCCTATTCACGGCAGATCAGGGACTTCCAGACAGCTCTCAAGATTGCTTGTCGCCGTCGTGCTAATGCCCTTTTCACTCTATTTTGCTCAGCTGACACTGGATGTCAACGACGCACTGACGTCATTCGTTCTTCCGTACAATCAGCTATCCGGCTACTCAAACATGGTGGCATCCGGCCTCGGCGGATACAGCGTTGGTGCCATCGCTCTGATAGGGATAGCGTCACTGCTGCTTTACCTGGTCCTGATTCTCAGGACTCTTCTTGTCTTCTTCACGGCCGCATTGCTTCCGCTGGCTCTTCTTTGCGAGTCAATCAGTGCAACCAGGCCCTTCTCAAGGCGAATATTGGGATTGTTCGCAGAAATGGCATTCCTTCCCTTCTTCATGGCTGTCGGCCTGAGGATCGGGATAGTCACTTCATACTCAACATTCAGTTCACTCCAGGTGCCTCCTTTGATAATTGCCGGCACTTTTCTCCTGCCTCTTTTCGTGCCCTTCATAATATCTCCTGCAGGAAGCAGGATAATGCAGTATTTCGGCATGCCGACTATAGCCACTGTGCTGACGACTGCCTCCTTCGCATCTGCCGGTCTGGCCTCCTACACCGCCGGTTTCCTCGTCTCACCCTTCCGGACGTCTCAGAGACCGGCCGGTCATACAAATGCAAGGGGAGGCAGCCTGCACGGTGCCATGAGACCATCCATGCATAAGACGGTGAGGAGCTTCAATACAGGGACCTCTCACGGAAGAGCTGTAGCTGGGAAATTTCTCGGAACAACAGCAAGGGCAGGAAGGCATGGAAGCGGTAGGATTGCACCAGCATCTGCGACTGTTTTTCCAAAACATCCTGCATTACTTCGCTCTGCCCCGAAATCGCGCCATCATAAGATATACGTGGGGGTGAATGAAGATGCAAGCTGAGTGCAGCTTTCCTGCGGCCACCTCATACTCTCCAGCCGTTCTTGGCCCGTTCACAGCGGTCGAGTGCCTTACGCTCACAGCCTGCCTGCCGCTGGACTTTCTTGTCTACGAGATATCTCATATCGCCGCCTGCATCGTTGCCCCTATTCTCCAGGCTGCTTCCTTGGTCCTTGTAATCCACGAACGGAGGGGCGAACACCCTTTCGAATTGTTCAGTGCTTTCCTTGAATACAGGCTTGTCGGAAGGAACCCGAAGCACGAGATTGGCAGGTCAATACGGTCCGTGGACTTGACCATGTCTGTGTATAGGCTTGACAATGTCAACTATGCATGCGCCCTGAAGGCGGAAAAGGAAACTTTTCTTGATTCGTTCCTATCCTTCTGTTTGTCCGCACGGGGGTGCATCCGCTTCCTGGCAATCCCGGGAATTGATGACGGCGTCCCAGGCGATATGAATGTGCAGCTTTCCGGAAGCGAAACTGCCGGCCTTCGCTCATTCTATCTCTCGACGCGGGAGGGCCAGGCACCGCCAGCATTCATCGGAGGTACGGCATCAGACACCACTCCATTGTGTGACCCGTCGTCTGTCCATCCGCTCGTGGACTCAATGCTTCTACAGAGGGTGATGCAGTGAATCTTGTGTTCCACAATCGTCACCGGAGCGCAAACGGGATTGAAAGGGCGGATATCGGAAAGAGGCGGATCACCTTCATCTTTGTGACAGGATTTCCGTTCAATCTTCCCTCAGACTGGCTGTCGGATATGCTCCTGCGTCTTCCTTTCCTGGGTGCATCAGTGTCCCTTTTCCAGATTTCAAAAGAGAGATCCATTTTAATGGTAGAAAGGTCCACGCTCAACCTGTCGGCTGAGATTCTCGACAGGGTGAACGCAGGCAGAACGGCAGATTACCAGGAGACGAGGCTTGAACTCGGGAGGCAGCTCCTTTCTGAGCTGCGATCAGACAGGACGAGGCTCTTCTATGCATCTCTTCTTTTTGCGGTTGTTGCCGAGACAGGCTCGGAGTTAAGGGAACGGACGGAATTGCTTACGAGCGAGCTGAAGGCCTTTTCCGTCCGTTACTCAAGGCTGAAGTATCTGCAGTTCAAGGTATTGGCCGATTTTTCTCCAGGAACTGTTCCCTCCTTCGACAGATGCCCGATTGTGAGCACTTCATCCCTTCCCGCCCTGGTTCCTTTCACCCAGTCCCCCTTGTTGCAGGAGATGGGCGTTCCCGTTGGCTGTAATGCAATAGATGGCACTCCGGTTGTCCATGATCGTTTTTCGACCCCGAACTACAATTCGGTCGTAATCGGCAAGAGCGGAAGCGGCAAGAGTTTTTTCATGAAGCTGTTAATGCTGAGGGAGTCAGGCTTCGCGTCAAACAGAATATTCGTAATCGATCCCCTGGGTGAGTTTTTTGCTGTTGGCCTCCAGTCGGGTGCTGAGGTAGTCAACGTCTTTCATGAGGGTCTTGGCCTCGGCTCGCTCAAAATGTCAGAAGCAATTACATTCGCCCATTACCTGACTCGCTTTGTCCAGAGTATTTTCAAGCTGACTGAAAGGGAAGGAGTCGTATTCAGGCAACTGCTCACTAAGTATGCGACCGACAATTCTGAACAGTACCTATCTTCATTCTTCGAAGCGCTGCCTCACCTGCATGATGCAGAGCTCTCATTTGGGGGCAACATGGCGGACATTTCCAGGATGTCCTTCCTGCTTGAAGGAAAATGCGTTCTTTCCGGAAACGGCGGCCATATTGTCTTTGACATGGGTTCTGTCAGCAAGGGAATGCTTGAAGATGTCATCTGCCTCGTTTCTGGCCTTGTATTCGAGTTGTGCAGAAGGGCCCATGGCAGGAAGACTCTCGTTCTCGACGAGGCCTGGACAGTTTCAAGGAGTCCCGCATCATCCGCCTTCGTTTCCGAGCTAATGAGGCATTCACGCCATTATGGGTTGAGCGTCCTGCTTGCTTCGCAGAATTTCGATGATTTTCTGAGTCAGGACCCGGACGGCGGTCTGCTGAACAACTGCAGCCATTTCTTTGTCTTCCGCCATGAAAAACTGAGCATGAGAATGCGATCGTTCTTTGAGCTTAATGACGGCGATTTGGAGTTTATTGCCTCCTCACACCCGAGGACAGAAGGCGTCGGAAAGTGCATCCTCGTCACTTCCGGCATGAAGGTACCCCTCATTGTTCACTGCAGTGATGAGGAAAGGGAAGTGTGCAACTCCGAACCAAAGCTACCGGTGACGCCCTCAGCCCTGATGAGTATCATGGCCATTTCGAAGTTGGACGAAGCCGTCTGCCTAATCGGGGAGGCGATGCATGCATGAAGCGGCTGCCAGTTGACTGCAGCAAGAGAATGAGTTTCTTCGGATCAATGCTGTCCACCTGGCTGAAGGAGGTGGAATCAGAGGTCAGTGAAGCGGAGGCAATTCTGAGCGACAGTGACGGTTCCAACATGTGGTGGGCCGACAGGATAAGACACAGGCTTGTGGATAATTCGCCGCCTAACGCAGGCATCTCAGCCGACGATCAAGCATCAACGCTCATCGAGATCGCATTCTGGTCCGGTTGGCTCAAGGGGGAATTGGACACGCTGCAGAAGAGCCAATTGGCTTTCTCCTCCGTTACTGCGATCGGCAATGTGCAGCTATCCCTTCCTGTTTCCTTCGACAGGGGCAATTACTCCGGAACGACTGAAATTTCCGATGAGTACAACAGGCACAGGAACGAAGCGGAGAGGCTGCTTGGAAAAATGGATTCAATGAATTTCATTCCGGGGGCGGATATGGTCTCGATACATCTCGGCTCTGTGCTGGATGACTCAAAGCATTACACCGAAGGGGGAATTGAGCGCGATTGCGGGAAAGCGCTTGAGGATTTTTCGGTCGAAAATTCGATGAAATCTCTCGTTGACCTCTCCTTCAATGCGGGCATGCTTGCCGGTCTTCTTGCAAAGGAGAGGACACTGATTCGGGATATGCCTGCAGACTGTGCGGGAGAAGGAGGGAAGAAGTGATGAAGGTTGCCCATGACATTCATGCACGACCATGTTTGAGTCCCTATGCGATTGCAGGGCTGCTTCTATCCCTTCTCTTTGGTTTCCAGTTTATGATGGTAAACAGCGTTGTGTCTGAATTCGGACTTGCATTCCCATCCCTGCTGCGCCCTGCCGAATGGATGGTCTGCTGCGTTGTGTTCTTGTTTCCGGTGGCTGTGTGGTTGGGCACGAAATATGCAGTTTCCGACAGTCGCGTCACGAGCAGCGTGCTGCTCAGGGGAAAGAGCATCAGCCTCGATTATGTTTCAGGACTCAGAATCGAGACTCGCACTTATGACAGATTGATGAGAACATGCAGCGTCAGCTTCGTATCTAGATATGGCAGGGTGCTAATGCGCTGGCAATTCGTCAGACTAGATAGAAACATACGGAGCAAGCTGAGAAGGTTATCAATTGTGCTTGGCTCCTGACGGCGACGACATCCTGTCCCAGCTACCCGTATAATGTAATGCATTTATTGCCTCCGAATCAGCATGCGTCTGCCATATAAGATGGATTAAATAATGGCGCACATCATACACCTGCAGTCAGCAGGCTGGTATATAAGACTCAAAGGATGGTATATCAACGGATATACAGCTCTTCCCCGATGAAAAACTTGTCAAGAAGATACATCCCAGCAGAACCTCTTTCATAAAGCTTTATGGTGTCGGTGTCCTGCTTTTTTTGTGGGGGGCGATATACTACGCATTTGTGGGGACAGCGTACTGGCAGTCACACCTCCAGCATGATATCAATTACGCGTCGCAGTACCTCACATTTCTGTTCGGTTCAACAAGTAATAACAGCGCAGTGTTCTTCTGGATCATAGTGACTTTCCTCCTGGGCATATTCTCGTTATACCTCACGAGAAGGCACAGGCACTGGGTCACTTTTTGCTTCATAGTTGTCCTTGTGGTGCTGTCATCCTTTGCGCTCCGATCCGTTCCTTTTTTCAGGGCTAATAGTGTGGTGTTTCTCGCATCCGTTACAGCCGGGGCCGGGATTCTCGCATTCCTCATCGCCGAATTCTACAGGAGGTCCTACCGTTATTATATCACGAACCTCAGGATAGCCATGATCAGAAAGTTCCTGACCTACAATGAACTCTATATGAGATACGAAAACATAGTAGATGTCGATGTCCATGTAAGTGTGCTGGGCCGAATTTTCTCATTCGGCAATGTGGTGCCAATAACTGCCGCGGGCCTGGGGACAGGCATGAATGTCTCGGGGCAGGAGAAGATGAGCGGATCCGTATCGGTCAAGGGAACAGATGTTCCGAGGGCTCTTCCAAGCGAGTGCTTTTACGGCGTCAAGCATCCTTATCTCATCCGGAACGCGATTGCCGATTACGTGAACAAATCGAGCAGTTCATACGAGCTGAAGCAGATTCAGTCGGAACTCAAGGCAAAAGCTCTCTGAAAGCAGGAGTTGTTTTGGGTGAGGTGGGGGAACCTCACCCTGGAAGGGAATGGAAAGAATAATTCGCCCATCCCTCCCTTCTGATTCTTATTGTACATTATTCACTATATGAACTTTGCTTTACAGGGATCGAGATCAAAATATAACAATTATGCCTTGGAATTTTTCTTCTTGCTCGGGCAGTTCATGTTGGGGCAGAGCTTCCACTTCCCCTTCCTGCCGGAGCTTACCTCCATCATTGGCGCGCCACATGCCTCGCATGCGGTTCCGAGTGAGTTAATCGTGCCAAACTGCGGCAGGGGGTATGTTACATCGCATGAGGGATACCCTTCGCATCCAAGGAACCGCTTGCCACGCTGTGACCTGACAACACGCAGCTGTTTGCCGCATTTTGGGCACTTGCCTATGGAGCCGGTCATTCTGTTCGTCTCACAGTTGGGGTCAACACATGATTCGACAGGCTTCTGCCCTCTTGTTATCAGCTTTATGAGTGGAAGACCGCATTTGTCGCATTCCTTGTCGGTGGGCTGAACGAGATAACCGGCAGGAAGTGAATAGGTGACCCTGCACTCCGGATAGTTGGAACATCCGACAAACTTGTTCTGCGGGCCTTCAACAATGCGCAGATCGCCACCGCATGAAGGGCATTTGCCTATTCTCTTTTCCTGAAGAATTGCCTCCTTGATCATATTGCCAATCTGCGTATTGTTGGTCTTTATTTCGTCAACGATTGAGATTAGCATCTCTCTCGATTCGTCGACGACTTCCTTCATCTCCGCCGCACCCTCTGCAATTCTGTCCATGTCCTCCTCGAGGTGGGAAGTCATCTTGCTGTCACATATCTCGGGGGCGGACTGTTCCAGTGCTGTGGAAACAGATCGGCCCGTCAATGTCGGTTTGATCGTCTGCCCCTGTATGTATTTCCTGTCAATGAGTTTCTGTATTATCTCATGCCTGGTGCTTTTTGTCCCAAGACCCTTCTTTTCCATTTCCCTTATCAGGGAACCCTGTGAATACCTGCTGGGAGGCTTGGTCTTGTCCTCGTGAATATGGAGACTCTCCACATCCACAGTATCGCCTTCCTTAAGTTCAGGAACGATTGACTCATTGAATTTGAAATATGGATAGTACCGGCGCCATCCTTCCCTGAGCAGTTCTCTTCCCTTGGCTGCGAAGGGCTCGCCACCGATTTCAAGTTCGATGTCCGTCTCCCTGTAGGAAGTCTTGGGCGCAACTGTCGCGAAGAATCTCCTGACTACGAGCTCGTATACTGGCCACTCTCTCTTTCCAATCTTCTTTCTAGACACCGCCTCCACCGGATATATTGGCGGATGGTCAGTGGTCTCAGTCTGGCCACGTGATGGTATGAGCCTGTCCTGCGCGAGTATCTCGGTCGCCTCCGATTCGAATTCGGTGCCCTTGAATTTCTCAAGGATTCCCTTGAGATACAGCGACCTCGGGTAGACAGTATTGTCAGTCCTTGGATAGGAAATTATGCCGCTTGAATACAGCCGTTCTGCTATGTCCATGGCCTCGGCTCCTGAGTAGCCGAGCCTTGTTGCTTCGATAAGAAAGAGTGTAGTGGAAAACGGTGGTGGAGGATATTCTTCCTTTTCTTCAGCAATCACGCTCTTGATTGTGCCCTTCCTGACTTCCCTGACCTTTTCAAAGACCGTTTTGACTTCCTCTTCCGACCAAAACGGGTTCGACTTGTGCCATGTCTGGAATTCCTTATCCTTTTTGGCGACACCTTTGATTTCGTAGAATTTCTTGGGCTCGAATTTCTCTATTTCGATTTCCCTTTTTGAAATCAATGAGAGCGTCGGGCTCTGCACCCTTCCTACAGAAAGGAAGTTCTTCCCGACCTGGTTTGCGCTGATTGAAATCATCCTCGTGAGTGTTGCGCCCCAGACAAGGTCTATGACCTGTCTGCACTCGGCTGACCTGGCAAGCCTGACATCCGGCTCATTCAGGTTCTCAAACGCCTTGAGCACGTCGTTCCTTCCCAGGCTGCTGAACCTTGCCCTCTTCACATTTACGTTGGGCAGGAATCCTCCATCCGTGCCTACTTTCGAAGCTTCCTTCCCAGACTGCAGGAGTTCGAGTGCCTCCAGCCCTATAAGTTCCCCCTCTCTGTCGAAGTCGGTTGCGATTATCACCCAGTCTGAATCGCGTGCCTCTTTGATCAGGGCGTCCACCGCCTTCCTGAAAGTGACTCTCTTGTACGGCTCAGCATATACCAGGTGTTTGGGGTCCACCTTCATCCAGTCGTTATACTCAGGCGGATAGTCAAGCTCAACGATATGTCCCCTGAGGCCCATAATGGCGTATTCGGTCCCTTCGACATCAAATTTGTAAATTGGGACGCCGGACGCATAATCCCTCTTGAATTTCGCGGAGGAGAGAATTGTGGCGAGTCTGATCGCGACACTGTTCTTCTCGCTGATGACCAGTTTCTTCATTCCGGTCCGCTTAACATTAGCGTGAATACTTAAAGTTGTTCTAACTCATTTCGTCGCGTAAAACTGGAATATGTATTCCGGAGACAGCACACGCCATAATGCTGAAACGGGGTAGAAAAATTCCTTGAATTGGAGATTGAAGAGGTTTATGCGGTCTTCGGTTCGGAGTGCGAACTAGACCGTGATAGTCGTGATAAGACTCTGGTCGCCCGAGTCCTGGACAACTCCATTCGCAAGCTCGAATCGAACCCTCATCCTTCCGTCTTCAAAAGACATGTAGGCATTCTTGAGCTGCGACTGGTAGACGCTTATTCTTTTCCCTTCGCGGGTAAGCTTTCTCTCTATGCAAGTTATCAGGCCCATTTCCTCGAGAAGTCGAATCTTCCTGTAACAGGCAGCTATTGGTATTCCAAAAAGCTCTGAGAGGTCTATTGCTGTCCTCGGCTTCCTCATTGTCCCAACTAGTATTTTTACGGCATATTCGTCCGTCATCAACTGCATTGCTTCAAAAGGTTGCATTTCTACCCTCGCCCTAAAGCTTACCTTATGTTCATTTGTTGGTATTTAAACAGTCCTTGGTCATTATCACTCTTGATTTTGCTTTATCGAATGTGGTAATGTTACATGTCATTCGCGCACTACGTGTCCGTTCACTTTATGGTGAGATGAAATACAGGCAGATTCATGACACCTCCGTGAAAGTGAGGAAACATCGTTGCCAGGAGTGCGGGTCGCTCGATACTGCCGTTGTCAGGGACAGCAACTCGGTAACATATACATGCCACAGCTGCGGTGTCAGCATAGTGCGAAGGCGTGTCAAGCAATGTCCAACCTGCGGCTCAACCGACCTCTACTACGAGGCCGGGCTGATAACGGGCCAGAAATATCATTGCAAGAAATGCAACTACATCGGCCCGCTTGTTTTTGAGAAAGAAGTTGTTGAAAAGATTGTCAGGTGATTCAGGCAAACATAGGTCCGGCTTCGCCCGTCTCCTGCTTCGGCTCTTCCTCACCCATTACCTTGGAGATGGCCTTCTCAAAGTCTGTAAGGGTCACATAGTCCCTGTTTTCCCTTATGGCAAACATGCCTGCCTCCATGCATACTGCATGTATGTCTGCACCCGTGGCCCCGTCCGTCCTGATCGCAAGATCATCGTAGTCAAGTCCATTCTCCACATTCATCGTCTTTGTGTGTATTTTGAATATGTCGATCCTTGCCTCTGGGTTCGGCGGAGGAATTCTGACAATTCTGTCGAACCGTCCGGGCCTGAGAAGCGCTTCGTCGAGGATATCAGGTCTGTTTGACGCCCCTATGATCTTGACATTTCCAAGCGGGTTGAAACCATCAAGCTCCGCAAGAAGCTGCATCAATGTCCTCTGAACCTCCCTGTCACCGGAAGTTGCCACATCCAGCCTCTTCGCACCTACCGAATCAAGTTCGTCGACGAAGACGATGCTGGGCGCCTTCAGTTTTGCAAGTTCAAACAGCTCCCTCACAAGTCTCGCACCCTCACCTATGTACTTCTGAACAAGCTCCGAGCCCACGAGCCTTATGAATGTGGCATCCGTGTTGTGCGCAACTGCCTTTGCGATCAATGTCTTGCCTGTGCCTGGAGGGCCGACAAGCAGGACGCCTTTCGGCGGTTCAATTCCGACCTTCCTGTAAAGTTCGGGCCTGAGAAGAGGATCTTCAACAGCCTCCCTTACTTCAAGAAGCTGTTTTTCAAGGCCGCCTATGTCACCGTATGTGGCATCGGGCTTCTCTATCACTTCGGCCCCTGTGACTATGGGATCAAGTGATGAGGGCAAGACGCCCATGACTGCCAGCGTCTGTTTATTCAACGCCACCCTTGCCCCTACTTCAAGCTTCGCACCTTCCACATTTTCTGCAACATTGACCACAAAATCGGGACCGGTAGAACTCTTCACGACGACTCTTCCGTCGGTCAGAACGTCTCTCAGGTTGCCAATTATGAGAGGTGGTGCCTTGAGCCGCTCAAGCTCGCTCCTGAGGCGCCTGATCTCGCGCTGCAGCCTGTCCAGTTCATTCTGGACGTATCTTTTCTCCCCCTCCACGCGCCTTGCCTGCTCCATCAGCTGCGTGTTTCTCTCTTCGAGGAGGAGTAGCCTCCTGTATATCTCATCGTCATTCCCCGCTTTTGCGGCTTCGACCAAAACCTGTACACCTCTTCCCTAAATAGAATTCCGGATAAAGAATTGAAATTCAGCAATTAAAAGCTTTGTGATTCGAATCGCACAGGTGCTTTCGATATTGCCGTGGCAGCTTAGTCGCTATGCCGGGGCACAATGTCCAGTCGTTTTGAAATACAAATACGGAGTTAAAGTAAATTGAAGTGAAGGAAGAATCGGAGGCTTCAGATGGTCATCTGTGAGATGTGCGGAAAGCAGGTTGGCAAAGGCATTCGTATAAAGGTGGATAAGGCGATTCTGGTTGTTGGGCCGGAGTGCACAAGATTTGGCACGCCGGTTGAATCTGCTCAAAGGAGTGAAATGCGCAGAACTCCTGTGAGCCACGTCCAGCCGCGTGCCCCGACGAGTGCCGAACCGAGACAGGTAAGGAAGGAAGCTGGACGGGAGAGGGATCCACTCGAACGGCGCGGTGGTGAGCTGGTTCTCGATTATTCACACAGAATACAGCAGGCGAGGAATGCGCTTGGATTGAAGCAGGAAGAACTGGCGGCGAAACTGAATGAAAAGAAGAGTGTCATACGGGAGCTGGAGTCTGGCTCTCTGGTTCCCAACGATGCACTAATCAGGAAATTGGAGAATCAACTCAAAATCGCACTGATTGAAAACGTTGCCCAGGATTACAAGATGCCCACTGTGAAGAGGAAGGAAATGACGCTTGGCGACCTCATGAAGGAATGATCAACCGTTATAACTTCCCATGAGTTCCTCAAGGGCGGCCGCAGCCAGGCCAGAAACGTCAATCCCCTGCTGGGCAGCAACGAGGATTGAGGCGGCCTGCGTTTCTATGTTGAGCTCTCGTTTGAGTCTGTTGATCCTGGCCATTATTTCGCTCTTCGGCTCTCTTGTTTTCGAGCCTATGATATCAACTATTTCAGCAACAGGGTTCTGTGCCTCCTCTCCAACTTCCAGCGGAGGTTCGATTACCTGTATGATATCACTCCCGTCAGGATCGAAGGAGGGCTTTATCCCTTCTTTCGAGGCAACAACGAGGCCATACCTTTTTGCATTTTTCAGGAAGGCAGCCGCCTTGGCGGGAGGAAACCACCTGAGCTCCATTGATGCTGCAAAGATAAACTCCTCGTCGGTGATGTATTTCTTGCCTTTGCGTCTGAATATGGCTGCAATCGACGACTTCAGCAGTTCAACTTTCGTCTTCAATCACCAGTTCTGAAAGATCTTTCACAATTCCCCTGATTTTCCCCGAGGCGGGAAGGCTCTTCTCGTTTGGACTCCCCTGGCGGAGGTAAAGGTTCACCTGCCCTTCAAAGCCGGTGTTCTCAAAGGCAAGTTCTTCCCCGGGCAGTATGACGAAATTCTGGTATCCCATGGAAAGGAGTCTGGTCATCCCGCTCCCCGAAGTGATGCTTTTGTTGAAGTCAGGGATCCTGTCCTCATGCTCTGAAAGCAGATCCAGAAAAACATTGCTTGTCAATTTCAAAACACGTTCGAACTCGACTTCTCCTTTCAGGTAAGCTGGATCCAGCGCGACCATTTCTGCCCCGGCAACTAGAGGGTCTATCACTCCCTCGGATTGTCTGATGCCTCCGTCATACCAGAGGACCACCTCGAGGCTGAGATCCTGCACAAGGTCCAGCTGGGGCCTGTTTCTTGCCCTGCCATCCAAGTCATGAACGTATATCTTGGCTCCCGTCCCCTGCAGAGCGTCCACGATGTCGAATGGATCGACCCTTTTACCCTCTTGTATTGCCCACCCGCCCTTGATGTCAAATTCGTGGATGGTTTCAATGTCGCTTGCCGGCATCGATTACCGGTAGACGGGGTCGGATTAAAGATATTCGCACGTGTGGCAGATCCAATTTGACGCCAAGGGCAGAGGAATGAACTGCTTTCGCTTCCTGTTCCTGAAAACTGGATCGGGTCCATTTCTTAACAAGGTTTTATATAGAAGAGCAAACATAAGCACCTTAGAAATCAGTGGTGAATTGAATGATGGGCGCTCAGCAGCAAATACCTATTTTGATTTTGAAAGAAGGAACAAAAAGGGAGAAGGGCCGAGATGCCCAGGCTAACAACATCAGTGCAGCCAGGGCCATCGCAAACGCCGTGAAGACAACCCTTGGACCGCGTGGTATGGACAAGATGCTGGTCGACAGCCTTGGGGATGTTGTAATCACAAATGATGGTGTGACCATCCTGAAGGAAATGGACATCGAGCACCCTGCGGCAAAGATGCTTGTCGAGGTGGCCAAGACGCAGGATGCAGTCTGCGGTGATGGAACCACAACCGCTGTTGTGCTTGCAGGTGAGCTTCTCAAGAAGGCGCAGGAACTGATTGAGTCGAAAGTGCATCCGACAGTTGTCACGAAAGGTTTCAAGGAGGCAGCCTCCAAATGCATGGAGTACATCGAGTTGATATCATTCCCCGTCGATCCAAGCGACAAGGCAGTCCTTCAGACAGTTGCCGAAACGGCAATGAGTTCCAAGGGTGTGACAGGCAGCAGGGAAAAGCTCGCCAAGATTGCGGTCGATGCAGTCACAAGCGTGGCTGAACACGGAGACAAAGGCATCAAAGCAGACAGGGAGAACATCCAGATCGTCAAGAAACAGGGTGGCGGACTCTCAGATACTGAGCTCTTAAGCGGTGTGATAATCGACAAGGAACCGGTGCACCCCTCCATGCCCAGAACAGTCGAAAACGCCAAGATTGCGGTGATTGATGTGGCGCTCGAAGTCAAGAAGACTGAACTCGAGTCAAAGATAGAAATAACGGATCCATCTCAGCTGCGCGGTTTTCTCGATGAAGAGGAACAGTTCCTGAGGGGATTGGTTGATTCCATCAAGAAATCAGGTTCGAACGTTGTCTTTTGCCAGAAGGGAATAGACGATCTTGCACAGCACTTCCTTGCTAAAGAAGGCATCCTGGCGGTGAGGAGAGTGAAGAAGTCCGACATGGAGAAGCTCTCAAGGGCCACCGGCGCAGCCATTGTTTCAAAGCTTGATGAATTGAGCTCCAAGGACCTGGGTCACGCGAAACTCGTCGAAGTGAAGAAGATCCAGGATGACGAAATGACTTTCGTTACCGGGTGCAGGAACCCTAAGTCGGTTTCAATCCTTCTCAGGGGAGGAAGCGAGCATGTTGTGGATGAGGCAGAAAGGTCCCTGGTGGATGCTTTGAGCGTCATCAGCCTAGCGGTCGAAGATGGCAAGCTTACTGTTGGGGCGGGAGCAACTGCCATAGAGCTTTCTCAGAGGTTGAAGGATTACGCAACGACGGTTGGAGGCAGGGAGCAGATTGCAATAGAGGCATTTGCAAACGCACTGGAAATCATACCCACAGCTCTGGCTGAAAACGCGGGCATGGACCCGATAGACATACTGATAGACCTAAGGAGCAGCCACAAGAATGGTATGATGTATCATGGAGTTGACGTGATTAACGGAAAGGTCACAGACATGAAAAAACAGAAGGTGTTTGAACCTATCCGTGTAGACAAGCAGGCAATACAATCTGCAACTGATGCCGCTGTCATGATTTTGAGGATAGACGACGTGATTGCTTCCAAGAGCGGCGGTGGAGGAGGAGCCGGAGGTCCGGGTGGCCCCTCGCCAGGCGAAGAAGAAGACTGAGCGGAAAGAAACTGCGGGATGGGCCGAGGGCCCAGCAGAGATTTAAGCTGGACTTGCGATCAATACGGCTGTAGTAGGCCGGCTGGTGTGACTGATGGCAGAAAAGAATTCGGAAAAGGCAAATGCAGCGGGCGGACTTGGAGAGGAAGAGGAAGGCACCGATGAGTCCGTCGTGAATTCGAATGAAATAAAGGATTCAGCCCCAAGGCTTGAGCAGAAGAAGGAGAAGGCACTTGGCGAGAGGCCGGCCGCACCGAGGCTTGAGGAACAGGATGTCAGGGAAAAGAGGGCGGCAGGCGAAGTTGAGGGTCTCAAGAAGAACCTTCAGGAGAAGGAAGGGATCATAAGGGACTATGAGAACCTCCTCAAGAAGATACAGGCTGAATTTGACAATTACAGAAAGAGGATTGAACGGGAACGAGAAGATTACAGCAAGTATGTGGTTGAGAAGCTGGTGAGGAAGCTGGTCACCGTTGTTGACGATCTTGACCGGGGCCTTGCAGAGTCGAGCGGAAATGGCGGCTATGATGCGTTCAGGGCCGGTATCGAGAAGATCAGAAACAACATAGCCCAGGTCCTTGCAGAAGAGGGCCTGAAAGAAATACAGACTGGCGGCAAGTTCGATCCGTACTATCATGAGGCAATTGTGGTTGAGGAAAACCCGGACTACGAGGACAACCAGATAACCGAAGTGTACCAGAGAGGTTTTACACTGGGCGGAAAAGTTCTGAGGCCCGCCAAGGTCAGGGTTTCAAGAAATCCTCCCAAGAAGGATGAAAATGACAAGGAGCGAAATGAAGTTTAGAATATCAGAGGTGAAATGATGACAAAGATTATAGGTATCGACTTGGGAACGAGCAATTCGGCTGCTTCGGTAATCGAGGGAGGAAGACCCACGATCATACCAAGCGCCGAGGGAACTAGCATCGGTGGGAAGGCATTCCCCTCCGTAGTTGCATTCACAAAAGACGGTGTCCTTGTGGGAGAACCTGCAAGAAGGCAGTCAATTACCAATCCAGAAGGCACCATATATGCAGCGAAGAGGAAGATGGGCACAGATTACAAGTACAAGATTCAGGGAAAGGAGTACACCCCGCAGCAGATATCCGCATTCATTCTGCAGAAGATTAAGCGTGATGCGGAAGCCTTCCTCGGGTCAGCGGTCCAGAAGGCAGTGATAACAGTCCCTGCTTATTTCAACGATAACCAGAGGCAGGCAACAAAAGACGCAGGCACAATAGCTGGCCTTGAAGTTGTGAGGATAATAAATGAGCCCACTGCAGCCGCGCTAGCATACGGTCTCGACAAGTCAGAAAAAGAGCAGAAAATACTTGTCTTCGATCTTGGCGGCGGGACGCTCGATGTAACAATCATGGAGTTCGGACAGGGCGTGTTCGAGGTGATTTCGACAAGCGGCGATACACAGCTCGGCGGAACAGACATGGACAAGACGCTTGTCGATTACGTCATTTCAACGTTCAAGACGGAGACCGGCGTCGATCTTCACAACGACAAAATGGCTGCCGAGCGTGTGCGAGAAGCATGCGAAAAGGCAAAGGTGGAACTGTCTACAATTGTTGAGACGGAAGTAAACCTCCCCTTCATCGCGCAGGATGCATCCGGACCCAAGCATCTTACAATGAAAGTCACCAGAGCCAAGCTTGAAGATCTGATCAGACCAATAATTGAAAGGTGCAGGCACCCAATCACCCAGGCCCTGGCTGATGCAAAGATAACTCCTCAGAACGTAGACAAGATCATCATGGTTGGCGGGCCGACGCGCATGCCCGTTGTGCAGAAGTTCGTAGAGGAGATGCTTGGGCAGAAGATTGTCAGGGGAGTCGACCCAATGGAATGCGTTTCCATGGGGGCTGCAATCCAGGGAGGCGTACTCGAGGGAACAGTGAAGGACATTCTGCTGCTCGATGTCACACCGCTCTCGCTCGGAGTTGAGATACAGGGCGGAGTGCTGCACAAGCTGATAGAGCGCAATACAACTATACCCACAAAAAAGTCAGAAGTCTTCACCACAGCTTCTGACGGGCAGCCGAGCGTGGACATTCACGTCCTCCAGGGCGAGAGGCCGATGGCTGTCAACAATGTGACTTTGGGCAGATTCAGCCTGATAGGGATACCACCAGCTCCCAGAGGAGTTCCACAGATAGAGGTCACATTCGATATCGACGCCAACGGGATCATGAACGTAAGTGCAAAGGATCTCGGCACGGGGAAGGAACAGAGGATCACAATCTCCGCCAGCACAAAGCTATCCAAGGATGAGATAGATCGTATGATGAAGGAGGCGGATCAGTTCGCGGAGGAAGACAAGAAGAGTCAGGCAAAGGCTGAACTGAGAAACAGGGCAGAAAGCCTCTCCTACAGCACGAAGAAAACACTTGAAGACCTCAAGGACAAGATATCTCAGGAGGACAGAGAGTCCATTGAGAAGGAACTGAAGGAGCTCGACGATATTATTGGTCGAGGAGACGACGCCGCCATGCAGTCCAAGATAGACCAGGTGTCAAAGAAGGTATACGAGGTTTCATCCAAAATATACCAGAAGCAGGCAGAAGCGAGCCAAGAAGCGTCGCAGCAGCCACCCCCACCCTCCGGCGACGACAAGAAGGATGGCAAGGACGGGGACGGGTACGTAGATGCTAACTACAAGATAGTTGATGACAAGTAGAGCAGACACTGAGGTACGGGCCCGATGACGAAGGATTACTATGAGACACTGGGCATCAGCAAAACAGCCAGTCCCGACGACATAAAAAGGGCCTACAGGAAGCTCGCCCAGCAGTACCACCCGGACGTTTCCAAACTCGAGAGGAAGGAAGCGGAGGAGAAGTTCAAGGAGGTCTCCGAAGCATACGAAGTGCTCATGGATCCGGACAAGAGGAGGAACTACGACTCCTTCGGATCCGAGGGAGTGACATTCGGGTCGCGGGGCTTCGACTGGTCAAATTTCACACACTTCCAGGACATAAGCGATCTCTTTGGGGGTATGGGTTTCAGCGGAGGAGGTTCGCTCTTTGACTTCTTCTTCGGCGGCCAGGCAGGCAGGCGTGGCACCTATCCCGAAACAGGGGCGTCACTCCAGTATGATCTGGAGATTTCGCTTGATGAGGCGTACAAGGGCTCGAGCAGGCGGCTTGAGATCCCCCGGGATGTCAGGTGTGAAAAATGCAGCGGCACCGGAGCGGAAAGTGGCAAGCTGGAACAGTGTCCTACATGCCATGGCAGCGGCCAGCTCAGTTACAGGCAGACTGCCCTTGGCGGTCATTTCGTTACCGTGAGGACATGCCAGACCTGCGGGGGCAGCGGCAAGGTGATCAGGGAGAGGTGCAAATCCTGCGGCGGTTCTGGCAAGAAGCAGACAACTTCCACCATAGAGGTTTCAATCCCAAAGGGGGCAGAGGATGGAATGCGCCTCCGCGTACGGGGTGCCGGTGAGGCAGGAGCAAACGGCGGGCCAAGCGGAGACCTTTATGTCGTCATCCATGTGACAGAGCACGAGGTCTTCAACAGGGAAGGAGAAAACCTCTATTACACCGCTGAAGTCCCATTCACCCTTGCCGCTCTTGGCGGTGAGGTCGACGTACCGACGATGGTCTCGAAGGCAAAGCTGCAGGTCCCGCCTGGAACACAGCCGGGCACCGTCTTCAGGATGAGTTCTCTCGGGATGCCAAGGCTCAACAGCCGTGGTAATGGCGATATATACGTTACGCTCAAGGTTGTCGTTCCGAGAAAGCTTTCTGCGGAGCAGAAGCAGATACTCAAGAAATTTGGAGAGCTTGAAGAGGAAAAGGGCAAGGGCTTCTTCTCGCGCCTCAAGAATACCTGAACATTGAAAGAATCTTTTTTTCATCGTAGCCAAAGGGAAAGAGCATCGTAGCAAGCGCACGTGCAATCAGCCTGGAGTAGTATCCAGCCTCATAGGCATCGTTGTCCGTAAGAAGCTGTTCGGGAACAATGATTCTGTCCTTTCTTGCTGCCGCAACAACATATCTGATGACTTCCCCTGCGCTAACCTCCATCCCTGCTTCCCTGAGTCGCAGCAGTGCGATTTGCCGCTCGTTGCTGCTCCTGTATTCATCAAGCGTCTTTGAAACACGCTTTGTTATGATCATGTCTTCGACGGGATAGCTCCCTCTTTTTACATCCTTCACGAGTTCCGCCACCCTCATTATTCCGTTCCTTGCCCTCTGAACAAAATCTTTCCCGTCGGTCGAATCGCGCAGGTATTCAAGCATTATGTTCTGGGCAAACCTGACTATTTCGGGAGAATCGGATCTCCTGAGTTCAATCCCCCTGAGCTTGTAGGTGCCATCATCGAAGAGGCCGTAGTATTTGTTGAGGCTGCCCTCTCCGTCCCCCTTGTTGTTCAGGAAAACAATCCAGCGATACCTGCCTTCGACCTCAAATGGTATTCCAGTCTCACTCCCTATCCTTTCGGCATACTCTAAAGCGTCCCCCTCGCCCTGTATCCAGAGTGAATCGACTATGCCATGTAGCACCCTGAATCCCATCTCTTCCGCCCTTCGCGCTGCATGCAGGAGGATATCCCTGCCGAATGCATTTATTGATTCGTGGCATTCTATGCTTCCAAATTTGGCATTCCTGAACCCCGTATAGCCAAAGGATGTGACAAGAACCCATTTGAGCGCATTCCTCCTTTTTGCTGCAAATTCATCGCTCATTGTTTTGTACTTTCTGCGCCTCATTATCAGGTTGCCTATGACGGATGGTATAAGTCCTGTCCTGCGTACGCAGAAGTGATATCCGAGTCCGGGAACATTCCTTCCATCCACTGCGCAGCACTTGCAGTTGAGCGTGTCCACGGATATGTTTTCCTTTTTCATTATGGCCGGGTACAGGGATGAGAAATCAAGACCGAAGACATTGCTGTGAAAGCCTGTTACAGGCGTGAATATGAGTCCTCCCCTGTCAGATTCTACTAGCTCCTCTGCGGTTTTGAACATCTCTGGCCTGTTCTTCTTCCATGGCACAGAACCGTTCTGCCTCAGCGCCTCCATTGTCTCCATGCTGCTTATGGCAGTGCCCGGGGAAAGTCTGGAAAGCTGCTGCAGTCCCATGTAGGAAAGCCTGGATATTTCTGCAAGCCCCTCCAGTCCAGACTCTATATGCAGGAACGAGTTGCGTGTATCTATGTGCAATCTGCCCATGAGCATCGCGGGTGACGGCTTGTAGAATATCCTGCCGTAGCTCATGTAGCTCTTTGCCGCATACGACCCCCTCATCCCCACCTCCCTTCCAAGCGTGAATTCATCAAGATCCAGGCACGCGGCACGCCTGTACATCTGCCTTATTGCAAAGGCATCACCACCATTTGTGAGTATCAGATCGTAATTCTTCGAACTCAGTATTCTCGCCGCCTCCAGAAGCATTCTCTCCTCATCATCCTCGATGATATCGCTGTCTATTGCTATGCTTCCTATTCGCGTGTCTTTTGCAGGCGGGTTCTTTTCAAATGTTATGTCAAGATGGGCCGTATTGAGGGGCGGCATCTCATAATATATCTCATTCAGAGAATCAAGGCATTTAATCTCGCCATTTCCAGCCGAGATAAACGCAAGCGGAAATATGCCGTTATCAAGCATGAAGCGCTGCTCTATGGGTATGTCTGCATCGTATACGGTGTAGCCTGTGTGGTCTCCAAGCGCATATATGCCTTCTGCAATCTTGCGGTATGTGTGAAAGTCACCCGTGCTTATCTCAAGCATATCAGCAAGCTGCATTTGAGGCGCGGTCTTTCTTACAACCCTCCTCTCGTCTACGCTCTCTATTTTGTCAAGCCTTCGTGCAATTTCATCCAGCGAAGCAGCGTTTCCGCCGACGTGAAATGTTGGTCTGTATCCGAATTCAAACTTCCTTACTTCATTTCCTTTTACCCACAGGACAACGCTGTTCCTTTTCACATCCGTGTAGGCATCTATTATCCACCCTTCCATCCACCCGCTGCCTCTTAGAAATGGTACTTCCGTTTGAGAAGATCTAGTTCCTTTTCCTGCTCTATCATTATGGAAAGCATCATGCCCTCCACGGGATTGACGAGGGCGGCATATGTGGAGGCGGATGAATGATGCCTTGCCTTTGCTATCACTCTTTCAAGGTACGTCTTCTCCTCCTTTCTGAGGGCGCTGCCGAATTTCTCCCAGCGTGAAACGATCCTCTCTATTTCTGTCCTGAACGTTGGAACAGTTCTACCCAGCTCGATCACCTCTGCCTGTGAACTCAAGTATGGATCTCTGGTGCCTTTTCTCGCTCCACCTGCTTACTGCCAGAACCTGTCCGTCGCTTTCAAGGTAAAGATCTTCATTTTCCAGCTCAACGTTCACCACTCTTGCGAAGTTCTCATCCACTATCCTTTCCATTTCAGTGCTGGAACTCACGGATATGCCCGATGTCATAACGGACCATGCGCCGCAGTTCTCTGCAAGTTTTCCAAGATTTCCAACAGTGCTCTTCAGGAGGTCCATTCCTTCCTTCCATCCGACTTCGCCGGTGAACAGTTCCGCAACAGATGATACAACAAGGATCGATATGCTGTTGCCACGGGCCTCCTTTGAGGCCGAACGTGCAATGGCCTCCATCTGATGGGCGGTGAAAGCCCTGGCAATCCTTATCCTGGAGAGCATTTTTCTTCCATCGTATCCGCATCTTTCAGCCAGTTCCGAAATCCTGTACGGGTCAAACGAATTGCCGCCGTCTATCCAGAGCACTATTCCATCAGAAACAGCAAGGGATCTGAAAACGATTGAATGCAGAAGCTTGCCTGTCACCGAAGAGGGCCCGCCTATGAATGTATTTTCTCCCCTCTTTATTATGCAACTGTTACGGTTTCGCCCCTCGATTACCGTTAGAGAATCTGGTGTGGCCCTTGCCATATTGCTTTCGAACTTCAACATGTGCTTCTGCTCCCGTCTGGGTATGTATGTAACCAGCCCTGAGCGCTTATTTAAGCAGGGGAGAAGGGAGAGGTGCCCGAAAGCGGTCGAATTGCCTTGCAGCACGGGAACAGGGCGGGCAGTGGAAAACTCCATGGCAGCCAGACAGCTCACGGGTCGCCTTATCTCTCAGAACTGTCGCAAATGGCACGCGCACCGTTTATCACATCTTCAATAATGCCGTTTACAAGATTGGCTGTATTTTCGGAATTGGCAACCTGAAAGTCGCTCAGCAGGGAGTGCATGTCCCTCCATATCAACCTGCATCCGTTCTGTCTTGAAACAACGGATGTCCTGAGGGGTATGTCGACGGAGAGCTCTATGTTCTTGGCAAGCAACATTGAGGAAAGTGCGGGACTGCCGAATGTTATCGTGTAGGCTGTGAAGGGAGTTGCGGCCGCCTCCTCGATTTCACTGCGGTGGTCTATGACCGAATAAAGCGTGAGTCCTTTCCCGGTGATTGACTGGCACATTGCATCCACGACCGCCTTGGGTGATGAATTGATGTCTGTTTTTCGAAGCGACATACGGTATGCGTATTTGCATACCAGCGATAATAATATGGCAGGCGCCCCACGTCGCCGCCGACAGTGCGGCATGGCGGCTTATTCTTTTATACTACATTACAAATGGGCACTCATGCCTGCTATAGCTATAGTGGGGCTCCAGTGGGGAGATGAGGGGAAGGGAAAGATCACTGATTTTGTTTCGGATTCTGCCGATTGCGTCGTAAGGTTCCAGGGAGGCGCAAATGCGGGTCATACGGTGGAGTTCGGCAAACAGACATTCAAATTCCACCAGGTGCCGTCGGGTGTTCTTCACAAGAAAGTGACTGGCATTATCGCAAACGGCTCTGCGGTTGATCCAGACGAACTCATGGCAGAGTTGAAAACACTGGCCGACAGGGGCTATCGCATCAGCAAATTTCACATCAGCGACAGGGCACATCTCGTTATGCCGTACCACAAGCAGATTGACGGACTTGAGGAGTCATTCAAGGGAGGAAGTGCTGTGGGCACCACCAGGAAGGGAATAGGGCCATGCTATTCGGACAAGGCCTCAAGGATAGGTTTCAGGGCCGGCGATCTTCTCGACGTGGAGTCTCTTGGTCCGAAGGTCGACATGGCTGTAAGAATGAAGAAGGCATACGCGTCCGCCCTCTCAGGTGAGCTTGAGGTCGATGCGGACTCGCTTATGAAGAAGCTTGCGGAGTGGTCCAGGGCTCTCTCGCCGTACATAACGGACACCTCTCACCTTATCAACGACATGGCTTCAAAGAGGAAGAATGTGATATTCGAAGGTGCCCACGGCCTGATGCTCGATATTGACCATGGCAACTATCCGTATGTCACTTCCTCGAACATTGTGACTGGAAATGCATTCACAGGCAGCGGGATGGACCCCAATCACAGACTGGGTGTAATCGGTGTGCTCAAGGCATATTCGACAAGAGTCGGTGGCGGCCCATTCCCGACAGAACTCAGCGACGATGTGGGTGAACACCTGGCGCTCAAAGGCATGGAGGTAGGCACAACGACGGGCAGAAGAAGAAGGTGCGGTTGGCTCGATCTATTTGCTGCCAAGTACGCCATCAGTCTCTCCGGTGCCACTGCGATTGCACTCACAAAGCTTGATGTCCTGTCAGGCATAGACCGCCTGAAGATCGCAACATCCTATAGGTACAACGGTGAGAAGCTCAAGCACTATCCTCAATCGGTCAAAGTGCTGGAGAATGTTCAGCCCGTATACAGGGAATTGCATGGATGGGGTGAACAGCTTGATGAGGGAGTCCACGGATGGACAGACCTTCCAGTCGAGTCGAGACGGTACATTTCATTCATCGAGGAGTTTCTCGGCGTAAAGGCGAAGATAATTTCGGTTGGTCATTCGAGGGAGCAGACAATAATCAGGGGCAAACTCTCGTTTCTGTGACCCTTTGCTGTCCGCAGATCGCAGGTGTGACTGTTTTCAGTCAATGATTTATACAATGATGTTTTGAGCACACATCAATGACCCCCTTGATTGCACTTTTCAATTTCCTTTTGATTGTGGTCGGGGGCTTCTCCGCAGGTCTTCTCGGCTCACTGACCGGCCTTGGCGGGGGAACCGTCCTTGTTCCACTGCTGACAATATTCTACGGAATACCAATAATCTACGCCACAGGCGCCAGCCTTATCTCTACAATTGCAACCTCTGCAGGTTCTGCAAGCGCCTATGTGAAGGAGCGGATTTCCAACGTCAAGATAGGCATCGGTCTGGAGGTTGCAACAACTGTGGGTGCCATCATAGGGTCGCTACTTGCAGTCTATGTCTACGATCACCGACTGCAATGGATCATCTATGTTCTCTTCGGTGCAGTGCTCCTCTTCTCGCTCTATCCTACTGCACAAAAGGGAAGGCACGAAATACCCCCGCTGAAGAAGCCGGACTGGACAACACGCCTTTTTCAGATGACAGGGGTATATTACGACGCCAGGTTGAAAAAAGATGTGCACTATAATGGCGTCAAGTGGTGGGCAGGCGAAATAGTGATGCTTTTCGCGGGCATCATCTCGGGCCTGCTCGGCATCGGAAGCGGAGCGATGAAAGTCCTGGGCATGGACTGGGCCATGAATCTTCCCATGAAGGTAACGACCACGACAAGCAATTTCATGGTTGGCATTACCGCTGCCACAGGCAGTTCAATCTACTGGTATGCAGGATACATACAGGTTTTCGTCGCAGCCGCAACTGCCATCGGAGTGCTTGCTGGTTCTTTCATTGGTACGAAGATACTTGTGAGGATGTCAAACAAGAACATAAGGTGGCTTTTCTTCGCGGTTCTTTCATTCCTCGGCGTTGAAATGCTTCTGAAGGGGCTTGCATCCAACGGTTCGTTTGTAACATCGGGCACCGACAGGTTAGCCATTTCAGCTCTGACTTCGGTCATACTGATTTCATGCCTCTTCCTGGTGATTAGAAAACAGGAGGCGGAAGATGTCCAAGTATGAATTCAACGACATTCTGAGCACCGTGTTGAGACTCGGTGTGGTCGTAAGCATCATTCTCCTTGCGACGGGTGTCACCCTGATATTTGTGATGCATGGCGCTGACGGCTACAGCATCGATCAGATCGCAAGCTACGGTTCCGGCTCAGGCATATCCGGTTTCTCAATTAACTCCTCTTCCCTGCCCCTTACAGGTATACTCAATGGGGTCGTCCATCTCAACGGTCTCTACTTCATATCGCTAGGATTGTGGGTCCTCATATTCACACCCATTTCAATCGTACTGATTGCTCTCGCCGAGTTTGCCTATCTCAAGAACAGGCTCTACGTTGTCTTGAGTGTCATCGTCCTCTTTGATCTTTTCTTCGCAATGTTAGTAGTTCCAGTCTTCTTCCATGTATGAGGCCGGCGCGGCAAGCAGCCCGGTTTGAAATGACAATATTGCACAAGGTTAAATTAGACGTAGTCGAGTCAACGAACATGCCTAACAAGCGTTCTTCAGCAGTCTATGGGGGTCCGGAAAGGGCTCCAAACAGGGCATTCATGAAATCAATGGGCTTGACAGACGAAGAGCTTTCAAGACCCATAGTTGGTGTCGCCGCTGCCTGGAATGAAGCCGGACCTTGCAACATTCACACACTTGCACTGGGACAGAAGGTCAAGGACGGAATCAGGAGCAGTGGTGGAACGCCAAGACTGTTCACCACACCGGTCGTTATTGACGGCATTGCGATGGGAACAGAAGGGATGAAATACTCCCTGGTAAGCAGGGAACTTGTCGCCAACACTGTTGAACTTACGGTAAACGCACACGGTTATGATGGTTTTGCGGCACTCTCTGGTTGCGACAAAACGAATCCGGGGATGATGATGGCGATGGCAAGGCTCAACATACCGTCAATTGTCATGTACAGCGGAACCACGCTGCCCGGCAGCTACAATGGCAGGGATATTGCCATAGGCGATGTCTATGAAGCAGTGGGCTCGTACTCGGCAGGCGGTATGACTCTCGAAGAGCTGAAAAGGATGGAGGACTGCGCCATCCCCACCGCAGGTGCATGCGGAGGACTCTATACCGCCAACACCATGGCGATGATGACAGAAGCGCTCGGACTTTCATTGCTAGGCAGCGCGTCTCCTCCCGCCGTTGACGGTTCCAGGGGCTCCTTTGCATTTCAAACAGGATCCGCATTGATGGATCTCGTTGAAACAGATCTCAAGCCCAGGGATATACTTACATTCGAGTCTTTCGAGAATGCCATCACAGTCCTGATGGCCTCGGGCGGTTCCACCAATGCAGTTCTACACCTCATCGCAATAGCTCATGAGGCAGGCATCAGCCTTGGAATAGACGATTTCGAATCAATAGGGAATCGCGTGCCAGAAATAGTCGACATGAAGCCAAGCGGAAGGTACGTTATGGCGGACCTGCACCGTGCCGGTGGTGTTCCGCTCCTGATGAGGAGTTTGCTTGAAGGTGGTCTTCTGAACGGAGGCGCAATGACTGTATCAGGCAGGACATTGAAGCAGGAGCTTGAGTCGGCTTCGGCAAATCTCCCCGACCAGCATGTCATAAGGCCATTGTCAGAGCCAATTGCCTCCAGGGGCGGCATCAAAATACTTAGGGGATCCCTGGCGCCTGAAGGGGCAGTTCTCAAGGTCTCTGCGTCTGTGACGCAGCAGATGAGGGGCAGGGCCAAGGTCTTTGACTCGGAGGAGGAGGCTTTCAGCGAAATAATGTCAAGGGCGGTCGAACCAGGTGATATTGTTGTGATCAGGTATGAAGGGCCGAAGGGGGGCCCCGGTATGAGGGAAATGCTTTCGGTGACCGCAGCGATTGTGGGGCAGGGACTCGGCGATAGCGTTGCACTCATCACAGACGGCCGTTTTTCAGGCGCCACCAGAGGACTCATGGTCGGACATGTTTCGCCCGAGGCTTATGAAGGGGGGCCAATTGCACTCTTGAGGGACGGGGATGTGATAACAATCGATGCTCTCAAGGGAACTCTCGACTTCGAAATTTCGGGTGAGATGCTGGCCAAGAGAAAGAAGGCATGGAAGCGTCCAAAACGGCAATATAGCGGCGGGCTACTGCTGCAGTACGCATCGCTTGTCACCTCTGCTTCAAAGGGTGCAGTCATGATGACAGGTGACGTCGAATAACGGAGGAATACAATTCCCATGCTGGGAGGAGCACTGCTTTCGGTCTCGACTCAGGGAAGTCCACTCTTTACAGGACAATCCGATGAGTACCTGCTCCTTTTGATTGGAATCATAGTGCTTTTTGGGGCAAGGCGAATCTACTTCGGCCTCAACGGCATTGCATACAGCACCGGAAGGGTCTTCCGGATGCCAGCCCTCTATCTCCTGTTCACCGTGGTTTCTGTCTTCGGTTTCGGCACTGTGAGTCTTTATGTTGTTTCCACACTGGCACTTGTCCCCATCGCCGCAGTGGTCGGTTATCTGTATGCGACCCAGTCGTCCTTCTTCTACAGGAACGGGCTGGTGTATTACAGGAGACACATGTATGTGCTCGCATTCTGGATTGCATCCTACATTGCAAGGATTGTCATCGAGTTTGCAATTCCATTCAACCTGGCGGTGGAGATTGCCTTGTCCGCCATCCTCTCATTTACGACCGGCATTGTCTTGGGAGAAGCACTGAACATAAGGAAGAAGTACATCGAATTCGTCATGACGGATGCAGTTCCCGCCGCTGAGTGAGGTTCGGCATCTTCTACTCAGCTCATGCGTCTGTCGAGATCCTCTCCGCCGTAGAATATGTCCTGCACCTTCGAATATATGTCCTCCATGCCAATTCTTTCCTTCGATGATATGGGTATCATTTCAGTGTAGGCCGAAACCTGCTGCAGCGCCTTGAACAGTTCAATCGTCAATGATTTCGCAGACCTCAGATCTTCATCAACCAGGTCGTTGTAGAGTTTCATATCCTCCACCGCCCAATGAAGTATCTTCTCAAGCTCTTCGGCGGGGATGAGGTCGACTTTCGAAATTATGTTAAGTGCGGGTACCTCAAACCTGAAGTTCACACTCGCAAAGAGCATGCTTGATGAAATGAAGCCTCCTGGTGATCTGCATATGGCAGGTTCGGTAACAAACGCGAGTACGGTCTCGTCTGTCCCGAGCCTGTCTATCACGACCTTGCCAGACTGCCTGTAGGCAAACAGCTCCAGTTGGCCCGGTGTGTCTACGAGCAGGTAATCCGCATCCAGTTTTTCTATCGGTTCAAGCACCTTGTCCATGTTGAGAGCAAGAAGATCGGAGGCAACAATCTGCGCTCCGTTAGGGCCAAGTGTATAGTCCTTCATGACCTCCTCCAGTCTTACCCATTCCCTTATGTCGATGTCCGGTTCGTAGGCAAGTTCCTCTGCACCCGGATCCAAATTCATTATTACACAATCATGCCCGTTGTCATGCATCCATCCGTCGAAAGCTGCCGTGAGTGTAGATTTACCTGCGCCGGCCGTACCTACGAAGACGATTTTCTTCAAGTGCACACCCTTTGATTTTACAAGAACTGATCGACTCACGCAGTACGTGATATATTATTTGTCGCAGGAAGGCCCGAATCCAGCTTGCATGAGTGGTGCTGAAATACAGACCACGGGCAGTGCATCAGCTGAAAAACAAAGAAAACAGTCAGGCGGGCCCGGAGGGATGTTCGGACATGTGTTGTCTTTCGAACCCTCGACCTTTCGGTTAAGAGCCGATTGCTCTACCTAGCTGAGCTACGGACCCGTCAGTTTGAGCGGATACTGGAGGTCGAATAATAACCTTTCTGATGTCAGCGCCTCCGTGGCGCACGCCTTGAACCGGTTTTTCACCTTTTTCCCTTGGTTCTAAGCCTCTCCACCAGCCGTGGAAGGCTTTCAACATCCTTTATTTCACCCGAACTTATCGATGAAAGGCTTCTCCTTATCTTTTCATCCGTCCTGACACCGTTGGCCGCAAAGTCCTTGGAGAGCGTGCTGCATATCTGGCCGCCCTTCCTGTCCCAGTCGGTGAGCAGTATGACCTTCCTGTGTTCCCTGCTTATGTCTTCGCACATCTGAAACAAAGTGTGCCTTCCATTGACAATGA
Organism: Thermoplasmata archaeon; assembly: GCA_021817225.1. Classification (GTDB taxonomy): domain Archaea; phylum Thermoplasmatota; class Thermoplasmata; order Sysuiplasmatales; family Sysuiplasmataceae; genus JAJZXY01. The sequence goes on along the minus strand of JAKAVR010000002.1, from coordinate 37,072 downwards.
ACACAATGCCACCTATGCCTAGTCTCCTGAGCGCCTCTTTGTCGTTCCTCCCCTCAACAATTATGGGTGCCTCAGCACTCTCTTCCACCAGGTGCTCAAGTAGTTTCTCCATCCTTGCAAGTCTGTCAATTGTGGAGCTCATTTCTACACTTTCGCAGGCTTGATGAGGATATCCCGCTTTGATAAAAAAAGGTTTCTTATAATGACTTGCCAATCCAACAGCAATGTCTTCCGAAGATTACAGAGTGGATTACGCCGAAATCACAAGGGTGTACAGGACGCTCAGGGGGGATGTTCTTGTGGACTTGCCGCATGATTTCTACAGGAAGGCAGCAGAGTACATTGCATCACTCGAGAAGGCGGAAGAAGAGGCAAGTTCGTCCAACAGGGAGCTGCTGCATACGGCTCAGACTCAGATAAGGGAGGCAAGGAAGCTGCTCAACCAGATATGGGAATTCAGGACACGGAAGCTGGCGACCTTTGCTGTTAGCCAGCGGAGGTCGGAGACTTCCGTACAGAAGGGTCTCTCTGCCGAGGAGGAAGAGTTTCTGACACGAATGATATCTGCGGTAAGGGAGCACGAGAATGCTTCCTTGCACACGGGGCACCCTCCAAGAGACACACCTTCGACAATTCCGCCGCGACCCTTGTCTTCCAAGGCAACCATTGTGGTAGAGGAACGGAGAGCTGAGGAGCCGGAGGACGAAGCGCCGAAAGACGTACAGCTCCAAGCACCCAAGTTCGTCATGGTCAGGTTCGTTGAAAACGTGCCCAAGTTTGCAACAGAGTTCGGCGAGTTTGACGTAAAAAAGGAGGATGTTGCTTTTCTTCCGGAGGCTTACTCTCGAGTGCTAGTGGACAGGAAGGTAGCTGTCAGGATAGATGGCAACTGACCACAACGGCGGCCCTGCTTGAATAAACCGCCTTTTGGGGAAAGATTAAATTGTCCACTGTGCTAAACGGATTACGATGCCTTCCGACGAACGTAGCGAAATGCTCAACTTTCTTGGATTGGACAATGTTGAAGAGCTGTTTTCCGACATACCTGCCGCATTCAGGGCAAACGGGCTGAAGCTGCGGAGCGGCCTCAGCGAAATGGAAGTCGTTTCGCAAGTGCGCTCCATGCTAGGCAGGAACAAGAACTGCTCGGAGATGAAGTGCTTTCTCGGCTCGGGAATATATGATATTTTTATCCCCTCGGTAGTCAGCCAGGTGTTGTCGAGATCTGAGCTCTATACTGCATATACACCATACCAGGCGGAGTTCAGCCAGGGACTGCTGCAGCTTATATTCGAATACCAGAGTCTGATGAGCGAGCTTACGCAGATGGATGCTGTCAACGCATCCATGTATGACGGTTCGACAGCTCTTGGCGAGGCTGCAACCATGTGCCGCAGGATCAGGGAGGGAGGCACCTTTGTGATTCCGAGGGCGCTTGCACCATGGAAGAAGTCTGTTCTGCGAAACTACCTGAGGGGGCTCTCTATCAACTTGGTTGAATACGGTTTCGACAGAAAAACAGGTCATTTCAATCTTGATGAGGCGGTGTCCCACGCGAAGAAGGACGCCTGTGGCGTCTACGCCGAGATGCCCAACTTCTTCGGCCTCTATGACGAGCCTGTCATCGATCTCAAGGAAGCACTGGGGGACGTGCCGCTGGTGGTGGGAGTGAACCCGGCCTCGCTTGCATCGGTCAAGCCGCCTGGAGATTATGGCGCCGATATCGTCATAGGCGAGGGGCAGTCCCTGGGGATTGGCATGAACACCGGCGGGCCTCTCCTTGGTGTCTTCGCCTGCAGGAAGGAGCATGTCAGAAAGATGCCGGGCCGCATTGTGGGGGCAACGGTTGATGCTGATGGAAAGAGGGCCTTCTGCCTCACGCTTCAGGCGAGGGAGCAGCATATCAGGAGATCCCGGGCGACTTCCAACATATGCACCAATGAGACGCTTCTTTCCGTGGCAGCCTCCGTCTACCTCTCCTCACTTGGCTCTTCAGGACTCGCAGATGTTGCGAGGAAGACCGAGTCAGTGCGTTCGATCGCGATGAGCGAACTCAACGGAGTGAATTACAATGTCCTGTTCGACGGGCCAGGATATAATGAGATCACAATTCAGACAAGGAAAGAGCCCGCAAGGCTGATGGCTGAACTTGTTGAGCACGGCATCCTGGGCGGATTACCGATCGGGCAGTTCATCCCGGAGCTGGGCAATGCATCCGTGTGGGCCGTGAATGAGAGAATGGGGGAGAATGACATAGTTGAACTCAAGAACGTCCTGGATGTGGTTGCATGAGGTTCTCGCAGGCTATCTGGGAAGAGCCTCTGCTCGATGAAATCAAGCACGACGAGCTTTTCGGTTTCGACAGGAAAGTTCCTGCAGCGGAGAAGGCGATTCCCAAGGGAAGGCTGGAAAGGGAATCGCTCAACATACCAACGATTTCGGAGAGGTACCTGATGCAGCATTATGTAAACCTCTCACAGATGAGCTACTCGGTGGACAACGGTCCTCACCTGCTCGGTTCATGCACAATGAAATACAATCCAAAGGTGGCGGAATACCTTTCCTCCTTTGAAGGCGCATCGAGGATCCATCCCCTTCAGCCATCTTCAACAATCCAGGGATCTCTTCAGTTGATGTACGAACTCGAGAGGATGCTTGCGGCTATTTCGGGAATGGACGCGGTAACACTCCAGCCGGCAGGTGGTGCTCAGGGTGAGTTCACAGGCATGCTTGTGACCAAGGCTTACTTCGATGAAAAGGGGGAGAAGAGGGACAGGATACTGATACCTGATTCTGCACACGGCACTAATCCTGCAAGTGCAGCCATGGCCGGATACGAAGTGGTGGAGCTCCCTTCCAAAGATGGAATGGTCGATGTGGCGCTTCTTGAAAAGGTCGTTGACGAGCGGGTTGCAGCCTTCATGCTCACCAACCCGAATACACTCGGACTCTTTGAGGAGAGGGTGGGGGAAATAGCGTCTGTCCTCCATTCAAAAGGTTCTCTGCTCTACTATGACGGCGCCAACATGAACGCGATCATAGGGAAGACAAATCCAGGGCTGATGGGATTCGACATTGTTCATTTCAATCTGCACAAGACTTTCGCAACTCCCCATGGCGGGGGTGGCCCGGGAGCCGGGCCGGTGGGTGTCAAGTCTTTCCTTGAGAAGTATTTGCCTGTTCCGAGGATTGTCAATGATGGAGGCAATTACGCTCTCGACTACAACAGGCCCCTGAGCATAGGCAAGGTGCATTCATTCATGGGCAATTTCGCTGTCCTGCTGCGCGCCTACATATACATACTCATGAACGGATCCGACGGGCTGGAGCAGAATAGTGAGAAGGCGGTCCTCAATTCGAACTACCTCATGAAGAAGATAAGCGGCAGCTATGACATTCCATACAAGAAACTGAAGAAGCATGAATTTGTCGCAAGTGCGGACCTGCTCAAGTCAGGACGGGGCATTACGGCGCTTGACATAGCAAAGAGGCTAATGGATTTCGGTGTTCATCCTCCGACGATATACTTTCCGCTCATTGTGAGCGAAGCGCTTATGATCGAACCAACAGAGAACCTTTCGAAGCAGAGTCTTGACATGCTCGCAGGGCTTTTCTGCAGCATTGCAGCGGAGGAACCGGAAATACTGCATTCTGCACCCCACTCCACCCCTGTCAGGCGGGTGAATGAGGTGAAAGCCGCAAGGGAACTTATCTTCAGATGGCAGGACTTCCGGAGATGATTGCCTTGTTTTTTTCATTCCATACTGTAAGTAAATTCAGGGACGAGTCTGCATGAGCGGCGGCAAGTTCATTGTTCTCGAAGGGATTGATGGAAGCGGAAAGACGACCGTCGCCCGGCACATATGCGGTGTGCTGGGCAGAAAAGCAGTCTTCACTTCGGAGCCGTACGACAGCAGGTTCCTCAGAAGCATCGAGGAACTACTTCCGTACAGGGACATTGATTCTGTCAGGGCAAAGGCGCTTGCTTTCACAGCGGACAGGGCTGCGCATACAAAGGTCATAAAGGAATGGCTCAGGTCAGGCAGGCATGTCATATGCGACAGATATTTTATGTCCACGATCGCCTATCAGGGCGCTGAGTCCGGATATGCGAGGGGCAAAATGATCGACTGGATAAGGTGTCTGAACGAGCCTTTCCGTTTGTTGCCGCACGCGATCATATACATGGACAGTGATCCAGGGATTGCAGTCTCGCGGATAGCAGGAAGGGACTCAAGACTGAAGGCATTTGAAAAGGCAGCCTTTCTCAAGAAGGTCAGGATTAATTATTCGGCTGAGATGAAACTGTACAGCGGTCGGAAGTTCAATGTACGGGCGGATGCCGAATTATCAAGACTCAAGGAAGAAGCAGTTGGTATCGTGGAAGATGTGATAGGGAGTCGATGAGCAAAATGCATCCTTCGCAGAGATTGATGTCAATTGTGGACAACAGGCTGAACGGCAGCAGGGTGATACTCTGCATTTCAGGGAGCATAGCGGCAATCGAATGCGTCAAGCTGGCCCGTCAGCTGATCAGGCATGGCGCCGAGGTAATCCCTGTCATGACCGAGGCAGCAACAAAGATTCTCACTCCAGAAGCCGTCAGGTTTGCATGCGGCATTCGGCCCATCACTGAACTGACTGGTGACGTCGAGCACCTGACCGTCTTCAGCGAGCAAAAGAAGACAGTCGTGCTTGTTGCTCCTGCAACTGCCGATGTGATTTCAAAGATATCAGTTGCAATAGCCGATGACGCGCTCACTACAGTTTGCCTAAATGCTCTCGGTCTCGGTGTGCCGCTTCTTATATCACCTGCAATGGGAAAGTCAATGCTCGCCAACCCTTTTCTTGTCAGGAATATGGAGAGACTGAGGAGACAGGGAGTGATGGTTCTTCCCACCGTCATAGAGGAAGGCGAGGCAAAAATGATTGACGGCGCGACCATCGTGGAGCATGTCGCCCGCCTGCTCTCCAGGGGTATGCTCAAGGGGAGGCAGGTGCTTGTAGTAGGCGGTGCAAGTGAAGAGGCGATTGATGATTTCAGGCTTGTCTCAAGCAGGAGCTCGGGACGTACCGCCCTTGAGATAGCATCCTTTGCATTCGAGGAGAAGGCAAATGTCCAATTCTGGTGCGGAAGGGTCACAGCCGAAGTGCCTTGCTTCATTAAGTGCACACCCTTTGAAAGTGTGACTGGGCTGATAGAAAGGCTGAAGGGGAAGAAATTTGACATAGTGATTGTGCCGGCGTCTCTCGCCGACTTCATTCCGCCGAAGACGAAGGGGAAGATTTCCTCGTCGAAAGGCGGTTTCAGTCTAGACATGAAACCAGCGCCCAAGTTCATAGAGGAGGTAAGGGGAAAATGCAAGGTGCTGGTTGCATTCAAGGCCGAAGTGGGTGAAGAGAGTCAGATTATTGCCAGAGCAACCAAAAGGCTCAAGGAGACTGGTGCAGACATCATTGTGGCAAACAACATATCCGAGGTCAGCACGGACGAGACAAGGGCCCACATTATAACAAAGGAAGGGGTGGAGACGTTCAAGGGCGGAAAACGCGGACTTGCGGAAGCGATAGTCGGAAAGATTGTCTCTATCTCAAAATAAACGTTTGTGGCGGCTCTCACTTGCCAAGCGTGAATTTTTTGTAATCGTCACCGACATCGAACAGGCCCGTCCTGGCTCCCGCGTCAATCCAGCCATAGGCGTAGTTGAGGCAGGCAAAGGCATCCACCTTCCTGCCTTCGCTTATGAAATGCTTTGCATCGTTGCAGTAGTCCTCTGCCATCCTCAGCATGTCCCGGGCCACTGCATGCAGCGTTCCCCTGGCCGAAACTGCAATCTTCAGCCTTCCAAGGGCCTCCTCGGTCAGCGTCAGGTACTTCTGGAGCCTGTCATCCGTCACAATTTCATCCATTTACTTCCTCCATAAAGTGCCGACGCTTTCGCCCCCGTGGCGTGTCAGCCTCTTCCTCACATCCACCAGCAGCGGAACGGGAAGACCGCCGCCGATTGCTATTGCAACGCCTGTCTGCAGCCTGGGTATTTCCTGGAGCATCTCTGCTGTCATCCCCTCCACCGAGGATGCCACAGCTTTGATGTCGTTGACGTTTGTGAGCTTCAGGATGAACTGCGTATTGCATTGACTGAGCACATTCTTGTCCACCTTCGCAGCCCTTTGTGTAATCACCATGATCCACAATCCGAACTTCCTTCCCTCCGCGGCTATTGTTCTTATTATCCTGCTCGCCTCTGTCTTCCCCTGCTGTGGACAGAAGTTGTGTGCCTCCTCGAGCACGACCAGGAGGGGCGGGATCTTTCCCCTCTTCCTCTGCTCAAACAGGGCAGTAAGAAGCCTTCTTGCGAACAGTCCCTGCACTTCCGGGGTCGCTCCCTTGAAGTTTATTATCGTTGTTTTTCCGGGGTTGGCAATCTGATCCGTTCTCGTCCCGTGTTCGGAAAAAATATTCATTGCAGAAATCACGCCAAGCTCCTTCCTCAGCTGAGACAGCAGCGGGTTGTCGCCTTCCTCCATTTCAGTTATTATGTCCTGTATAACATAATCCTGCCCCTTCTCCTTCACCCTCTCAAGACAGACAGTCAGGGCCGAAATCGCCCCCCTGTTTTCAGCCATGCCCGTCAGTGAAAGAAGCTCCGACGCACTGAAGTTTGAGCATGTGAAGCGCAATGGCTGGGCTGCGGCATTGACTTCCACATCGGTTGCAAATTCTATCACTTCAGATGCAAACGCACTTTTCTGGCCACCGTTTCCCTCCGCATCCCTTAGTGAGCCGTATTCGCCGTGTGGGTCGAGTACAAGTGTTGTAACCGAATGCTTAAGCATTTCCTCCATCAGAACGCCGGCCAGGTAGCTTTTCCCTCCCCCTGTCTTTGCAACTATGGAAATGTGTTTCTGCACCATTGCCTCAATGTCCATCTGCACCGGGAGTGCCCTTCCGTGCAGCGTTCCTATGCGCGCACCGTTCGCTTCGCTTGAAAGACCAAGTACAGAGGCTATTGTCTCGTCTGTCGCTCTGTATACCCGGGTTCCTGCAGCAACAGGTTGCTTAGGCGACGCTATTCCTCCTTTGCCATCGGCGTATCCAACGATGGTCGCCTGGGCAATCTCCTCTTCGCTGAAGGCCACGCTCTCCCCCATTGCCACTTTTTTGGCCCCTTCACTCGTCAGATCAGTCTCGAGCCTCACCTCATCCACCCTGCCAAGGAGCCAACCATACGCGCCGTGATGAACCTGCACATATTCGTTCCTCTCTACCGAAGCAGTGACAGCAAACTTGAACTCGTAGCTTCCAACAGGACCGAACACAATGCCGAGGAATTCAATGTCGTCAGCCTGATAGCCCGCGAAATTCGCAGAGTCATTCATTTGAAGTGCATCCCGGAATGACAATGTATAAGGTTGCTGTTAAGTGTTTTGTCAGAATCAGCTCCCTTTTCCCTCATCAAGTTCCCTCAAACACCGATGCTGCGTGATTTCTCATGAGCATTGGCCGGGCAGTCAAATGAATCGGGGCACAGGATAACGCATATATACTGGTCGAAACTATGGTACTTTTACTGAACGGATTACCGGCGAGATTGAGAGCTGGCTATACGCCTGCTGTGAAACAAGTCTGTTCGTGACCGTTCACATTCGTGGGGAGTCGAGAACCCCGGCCAGCCGTGATCTCTCGATTCTGACGTTGTTGTTGAATGTGAGTGTCTCTATGCCAATTCACTAAAATAATAGTGCCCAACCACCTAGTGTGGTAGATTCCGGTCGATCCTGCCGGCGGGCACCGCTATTGGAATCCGATTAAGACATGCGAGTCGAGAGGGGTAAGCCCTCGGCACACGGCTCAGTAACACGCGGATAACCTGCCCTCTGGAGGGGGATAATCTCGGGAAACTGAGAATAATACCCCATAGTTCTGTGATGCTGGAATGCTTTCAGAACGAAAACTCAGGTGCCAGAGGATGGGTCTGCGGCCTATCAGGTAGTAGTGGGTGTAACGAACCCACTAGCCTACGACGGGTATGGGCCTCGGGAGAGGAAGCCCAGAGATGGACTCTGAGACACGAGTCCAGGCCCTACGGGGCGCAGCAGTTACGAAAACTTCACACTGTGGGAAACCACGATGAGGGAATTCCAAGTGCTAATGCATTAGCGTTAGCTGTTCTTTTGCCTAAAAAGCAAGAGAAGTAAGGGCCGGGTAAGACGGGTGCCAGCCGCCGCGGTAATACCCGCGGCCCAAGTGGTGCTTGATATTATTGAGCCTAAAACGTCCGTAGCCGGTTTTGTAAATCCATGGGTAAATCGAGCAGCTCAACTGTTCGAATTCCGCGGAGACTGCAAGACTTGGGACTGGGAGAGGTCAGAGGTACTTCTGGGGTAGGGGTAAAATCCTGTAATCCTGGAAGGACCACCAGTGGCGAAGGCGTCTGACTAGAACAGATCCGACGGTGAGGGACGAAGCCCTGGGGCGCAAACGGGATTAGATACCCCGGTAGTCCAGGGTGTAAACGCTGCGGGCTTGGTGTTGGAGGTTCTAAGTGAACGTCCAGTGCCGGAGAGAAGTTGTTAAGCCTGCTGCTTGGGGAGTACGGTCGCAAGACTGAAACTTAAAGGAATTGGCGGGGGAGCACCGCAACGGGAGGAGCGTGCGGTTCAATTGGATTCAACGCCGGACAACTCACCGGGAGCGACGGTTAGATGAAGGCCAGGCTGATGACCTTGCCAGATTTTCCGAGAGGTGTTGCATGGCCGTCGTCAGTTCGTACCGTAAGGCGTTCTCTTAAGTGAGATAACGAACGAGACCCCTGCCCTTAATTGCTACTGGTTTCTCCGGAAGCCAGGCACATAACGGGGACCGCTGACGCTAAGTCAGAGGAAGGAAGGGTCGACGGTAGGTCAGTATGGCCCGAATCTCCCGGGCTACACGCGCGCTACAAAGGACAGGACAATGGGCTCCAACCGCGAGAGCGGAAGGTAATCCCGAAACCTGTTCGTAGTTCGGACTGAGGGCTGTAACTCGCCCTCACGAAGCTGGATTCCGTAGTAATCGCGGATCAACATTCCGCGGTGAATACGCCCCTGCTCCTTGCACACACCGCCTGTCAAGCCATCCGAGTCGGGTCCGAGTGAGGGTTCTCTTTTTGGAGAGCTCGAACTGGGGCTTGGTAAGGGGGGCTAAGTCATAACAAGGTATCTGTAGGGGAACCTGCAGATGGATCACCTCCTTTGAATATCAAGTGTGCAATGGCAGAGATCGTCAACAACAACGTCAGATGAGCTGACCGCAAACCATTTTACTTTCACTGATGCGCTGTGCGCTTCTTTTTCTGCAGGGCAGCACACAAGTTCGCGCCTGGGCCTCTCAGTGCCTGTTTACATGCTGCAGGCTGTTCCGGGCCATTTGCCGGTTATTTTGAAATTGCCTTGACGGCCATGAATCTGTTTCCCTCTGTTATGAATGTAAACGAGTCCATGCTGTGGTTTGTGGACCTGAGCTTCAGGCACCTGATCCTTCGCTGTGCCTCGACGTCGCTCACATCCTGTATGTAGAGGGAAATTATGCCGTCAGCCAGGTAGGAGACATCGTTGCCAAGCTCTATCAGCTTCCCCGCAGGCGTTTCACAGGTGAGAAGGATCGTTGAGTTCAGTTCCCTGAGCCATTCAAACAGATAGAAAAGCTCGTCCCTCTTGTTCTTTATCTCGCTTGCCATCTCCAGAACATCAAGCGAATCAATAACAACGAAATCAAACGGAAAGCTCTCCTTCAGATTGCCGATGTACATCTTGAAGACTTCCATCCAGCTTTTCTCTGCGGTGAGGTGCTTGAGATTACGCCTGACAACGGCAAAATCCAGAACATGCATGCTCTCCCTTACAGCTCCAAGATCTATCCCGAAGCGGAGCGACTGTGTCTCAAGGCTCTGTCTGCTCTGCTCAAGCGTCATATAGATGCATTTGGCCCCCCTCTTAACCACGTTGTTGTAGAGTATGTTGCATGCCACTGTCGATTTCATCGTTCCGGGAGAGCCGGCTATGAGCACGATATAACCGCTTGGTATCCCGCCTTCGAGCGCTTCATCGAAACCCTCTATGTAAGTGGGAATTCTTGCAATGGTCGAACTGCATTTGACTCCGGCATTCAAAGGGTAACCCCCGATTGTATCAAGCGGTTGATATTTATTGCTGACTGTCAGAAAAGTGACTGGTGTAATTGAAACTGTCCATTTCACCGCATCAAAACCATCCCGTTCAGGGCCCCATTCCGCTCTCGGCACTGCCCGGCTGCAAGCATTGGCAGTGTTACGATATTGCCCCTGAAAAAGCGTCCTTCCATGAAAATGTTAAATCGGCAATGGGAGATAGCCATGCGATTGCAATGCCCAACCTTTCCAGAAATGCGAATTTTATTCGTGAAAAAGTAATGGCGCACAACAGATACTTTGAAGAGGCAATCCCTCTCATCGCGTCCGAGAACGTCATAAGCCCCCTCCAGAGGGAGATGCTCAATTCGGACTTCAATGGCAGGTATGCGGAGGGGTGGGTGGGCCACAGATACTATCAGGGAAACAAGTTCGTCGACGAAGTGGAAGCAAGAGGCATGGAGCTTGCTCGCAGGCTTTTCGGCTGCAGCTTTGCCGATCTGAGACCAATCTCAGGAACTGTTGCAAACATGGCCGTTCTGTTTGGACTGACAAATCCGGGCGACACAATAGCAACACCCGCCCTTGCAGACGGCGCTCACATCTCCACAGCAAAGTTCGGCGCCGTAGGCATGAGGGGAGTCAACACCATTAACTACCCATTTGACACGGAAAGAATGAACATTGACATTGACGGCGCAATAAAACTTATCAGGGAGAAGAAGCCGAAAGTGTCGCTCTTCGGAATGTCACTCTTTCTTTTTCCTGCTCCCCTGAAGGAGCTGAATGAAGCATTCATCGAAACAGGGACCACTGTCTGGTACGACGGTGCCCATGTGCTCGGCCTGATAGCAGGCAAAAAGTTCCAGGACCCTTTGAGAGAGGGCGCCCATGTGATGACAGCCAGCACTCACAAGACATTTCCTGGCCCGAACCATGGAATAATTCTTGCAAACCCGAGGGACGAGGAAATGGAGAAGGCGCTGAAGCGCGGTGTCTTTCCGGGCGTTACGAGCAGTCACCACCTGCATGAGATGGCCGCCCTCTGCATAGCGCTTGATGAGATGCAGAAATTCGGGAGAAGGTATGCGTCCCAAATCGTGAAGAATTCAAAGGCTCTTGCCCAGTCGCTGTATGACAGGGGTTTCGGTGTTCTTGCAGCCGACTACGGGTTCACCGAGTCGCATACGCTTGCCGTCAATGTGCAGAATCTGGGAGGTGGCAGTTCATGCGCCGAAGCGCTCGAGAAGGCGAATATTGTCGTCAACAAGAATATGCTGCCGGGCGACGAGAGCTCGGTTCATCCAAGCGGGCTCAGACTTGGAACGCAGGAGGTAACACACCTTGGAATGAGGGAGGGTGAGATGTCTGATGTGGCATCATTCTTCGAAAGGCTGCTCATCAGGAAAGAAAGCATAAGCAGCGTAAGGGCGGATGTCATAAGGTTCAAGAGGCGCTTCAGAAAGCTGAAATACTGCTACGGGGAGAATTATCCAGCCTACAAGTTCGAGCGTTTCCTAAGATGACTGGGCCGTTCCCGTCAGGCGCGAAGCCTCCAGCCTAAGGGCGCATGCGCGGCACACCTCTGATGATGTTGTATCGCCACACTCCGAGCATCGCCTTGCGCTTCCGCCGCTGCGGGTCTTGTGCATCTTGGAAATTGTCCGGAGCATTGCATATCTTGAGCCGGGCATTTCATCCTCGATCCTGAGCACAATCTCCCTGAACAGGTTTCGCGACGCCTCTTCGGAGTAAGGGCAGCTTGACCTGAGGTATGGTATGTTCCTGATTTCTGCATAAAGCATCACCTCGTTTTCAGGCAGCTGTCTCAGGGGCTGCACCCGGGGTACAAGTCCTTCGACGCTTGCTTCATGGGGGCCCATCATCGCGAACCTGTCGGAATCCCCCCTTGCAAGATTCATAAGGATTGACTGTGCCGTGTCGTCAAGATTCAAACCTGTTGCAAGCACATCTGAACAGGTCTCCTTGGCAAGCGCATTGATCAGCGTTCGCCTGAAAACGCCGCAGTATGCACAAGTTGTCCTTTCTCTCTCCGTCGCAGCAAGAGCATCCATCGTGAAGCCCGCGAAATCGGCATATGATCTTGTGAGCCACTGTATTCCGTTACTTTCGCAGTAGTCTCCAACGAGTTTCATGGATTCGTCCCTGTATCCGCTTATACCCTCGTCAACTGTAATGGCTATTATCTCAGTCCCCCTTCTGGCCGAGGAAAGGAGTCTGAGCAGATGCAGCGTGGTCATGCTGTCCTTTCCGCCAGAAACGGCAACTGCTATCCTGCTTCCCCTGTCAAAAATCCGCTGTTCCCTGATCTCTTTCTTCACCCTGTTCTCAACGAATTCGCAGAAATGGGATTTGCAGTAGTGCTGCCCGTTGTATCTGGCCAGGTAGATGGCCTGCGCGTCGCATGAGCTGCATTTCACGCCTGTTGTTAACGCGGATGACATTAAAGACATTGCCGTTTTGGCAACGGAATGCATGCCCCTTTCCGTTCAGCTGGACGCAAATGCTAATAAACGGATGACAATCAAGTGGGCGAGTGCATGGACGAAACTGAATTGTGGGTCGAAAAGTACAGACCGAAGAAGTTCGATGATATCGTCGGAAGGGATCCGATAGTGTCAAGGCTTCGGTCCTACGTCGAAGGAAGGAACCTCCCGCATCTCCTTTTTGCCGGTCCCGCCGGGACTGGAAAGACGACATGCAGCATAGTTCTCGCAAGGGAACTCTTCGGAGATTACTGGCGCGAGAATTTCATGGAGTTGAATGCGTCCGACGAGAGGGGGATTGCGATTGTCAAGGGCGATGCAGCACACCACGGCAAGATCAAGACATTCGCAAGGACTGCCCCCTTCGGCGGGGCCACATTCAAGATAATATTCCTGGACGAAAGCGATTCCCTCACCTCCGATGCCCAGTCTGCCCTGAGACGGACAATGGAGATGTATTCAAAGACCTGCAGATTCATTTTCGCTGCCAATTTTCCAGGGAAGCTTATAGACCCGATTCAGTCGAGATGCGCTGTTTTCCAGTTCTCACCTCTTCAGGAGGCTGATATCGAAAAGTACATACTGCGCATCGCCGAGAGTGAGGGGCTGAAGATCACAAAGGATGCGCTCTACTACATAGTGAGGCACTGCAGGGGAGACCTGAGGAAGGCTACGAATACGCTTCAGGCAAGCGCTTTCCTGAGCAAAGACATTGACCAGAATACCGTGTATCAGGCGACTTCTTCGGCCGACCCGAAGGAGATTGCCGAAATGCTCAGCAATGCGATGGGCGGTTATTTCCTAAAGGCAAGAAGCACACTAGATGAGATGCTCTTCGAGAAAGGTCTCAGTTCCACTGACCTGATATCGCATATTCACAGAAAGGTGTTCGACCTCGGCCTTTCCGACGATGCGCTGCTCGATGCTGTGACGAGGGTCGGAGAGGCGGAGTTCAGGATAGTGCAGGGCGCAAACGACAGAATTCAACTCGAATCCCTGCTTGCCCAGATAGGGCTCATAGGCAAGAGGGAGAGAGAAAAATCAAAATCTTCCAAACAGAAAACGCTGTCCTGAGGCGGACGCGCCATTCAGCCAGCGCAAGGGGGGAGCAGGAACATTCAGGCTTTCCTTATCTCCTTTGCCTTGACCCTCAGGTGTGTGTAGCCGCATTTCCTGCATCTTGTCGCCCTGATAGAATTGGTTGCAGAGCAGTTCATGCAGATCATTTTTGTCAGTAGCCTTATTTCCGCTTCCTTGAACTTAGCCATCTGGTTCAATTCACTCTAAATCGAATTCATATAAAGAAATTGCGCACCAACAACTTTCCCGCTCGCCTACTGTTTTTCCACAAGCGCGGCGGAAACAGTTCTTCTGTTTGAAGTCTCAATAACCCTGAATCTGCTCTTGACCGAATCGAATTCAGGCTTGTTCATGCTCCTCGGATCGTTCCTCCTGCCAAAGGTTGTTACGCTTATGTACGCCCTTGCCCCTTTCTTCATCACTCGAAGCATTTCATCCACTGCGGTATCATGCTCTGTCATGCAGCAGAGCGTGAGATTTGAGAGAACAAAATCGACCGTTGAACTTGGTATGAAGCCAAGAGCGGCAGTCGAGGAGGTCGATGTTCTCAGATTTGTCATTCCCCGTTTCCTTGCATACCCGCCAAGCGCCTTTACCGCCCTGCTGTTTGTATCCACCGCATAGACAAGCCCGCCAGGTCCCACGACTTCGGCAAGATGCAGTGTAAAATAGCCGGACCCGCAACCGAGATCCGCAACTGTATAGCCCTCTTTTACAAAGCGGTCGAACTTGTTCCTGCGCTCGAGCAAACTCCTGACAGCATTATTCATCAGCAGCGCTGGCGGATGCCTGTCGCCCCGCCCGGCCCTGAACTCTTCCTGGCTCATGCAAATCCTGCGCAAGGGCTCTACGTGTTCTTGATATATTTGCCAAGTCTTGAGAGTATCTCGGCACGGGGAACGGCGCCAACAATCATGTCTGCCGGCTTCCCGCCGTAGAATATCATCATTGTGGGTATGCTCATTATATTGAACTCAGCGGACTTCACGGGGTTGTCGTCAACGTTCAGCTTGCCGAACGCGACCTTTCCTCTCAATTCCGAGGCAAGCTTCTCCACGACCGGTGCAACCATCCTGCATGGACCGCACCAGGGTGCCCAGAAATCCACAAATGCGACCTGATTGCGCTTTATGAATTCATCAAAGCTCATGTCGCTCAGGTTTGTCGGAGCAGCTTGGACAACCGGCTGCGTGCCGGGTGCGGTTCCGCCTTTCATTCTTGTAGTAATGTCTTCCATCATCCTTCTCCTTATCATTTCAAGTTCGCCATCATCTTCCATTGCGTATCACCTCGTGAATCCCTTGTTGCTTTCACCGAGTCCTTCTATTGCAAGGACAAGCTCCTTCTCGACCATGGAAGCAAGTTCTTCCACGTTGCCCCCTACCAGTTTCATTGCAACCGTCGGCCTGTAGAGTGAAATCCTCGTTCCGCTTCCCTCGGCAAATAGAGTGATTCTGCACGGCATAACCTGTGCCAGGTCCCTGTCCTTCTCAATTGCGGCGAGCGCAAAAGGGGGCTTGCACACCTCGATCACCCTGATTGGTCTAATCTGCTTCCCCGTCTTCTCCTTCAGCACACCGTCGATGCTGATGTCGCCGAGGACTCCGAAGCCGCTGGACCGCAGGTTCTTCACCAGCTTTGACACAGCCTCTTCGAAATCCAGATTCTCGAATCTTGTTTCATGGAACGCCGAATTCGTCATCCAGTGCCTCAAGACCATTGTAGGCGGTCGTCTTATAATAATATTATGGTATTGCCAATATCGTGCAATACTTTATTACCAACCGTTGTTATAACAAGCTTGGTGGATGTTCGATGTTCCAGCTTTCGACCCTGAGCAGGAAGAATGCGAGCTGCAGCGATCTTCTCAGATGTGTCTTTGGCATCAAGGATTTCGAGGAGCGCCTGATTTACATAATGGCGAGGAGGGGAAGGAGCACCCTTGATGAGCTGGCTAGTGAAACTTCAAGGGACAGGAGCACGGTTCATCGTGCCCTGTCGAAGCTGCTGAGCCTTGAGCTGTGCTACAGAAATGTGACGAGTCTCCGGGGCGGCGGCTACGTTCATGAGTATTCACTCATGGATGTGGAGTCTATCGGCAGAAGCATAAGGCAGCGCATAGATGAATTGAAGGACTCGCTGGACAGTTTGGCCGAAAACTTCGAAAACGACATAAGGCACAATATTATCGGTGCGGTGCACGTGGACTGAACTGCAAGATGTTACAATCCACTTGATTCGCATGCCCGTTTTTGAATTGAAATATGGCTCAGCTTTAAATAGAACTACCGTAATGCGATCTTCAATCCTGATGTGCATCCACACGCTTTGGGCAATGCACTGCATCCCAATAACCAGCCACCTGTAAATTCTGGGGCTGAGGCGGCGTCACGGTTGCATAGAAACAAGGATTGGTGTTTGAAGGAGCCACTGCCAGACGGGCAGTGCCGCCTGTCAGATAGAAGGTGTTAGTCGATGCCAAACAGAAGAAGACCAAGACGTGGGTCGATGGGATATTCGCCGAGAAAAAGGGCGAAGCGCGAAGTTCCGAAGCTCGATACGTGGCCAGAACCAGGTGAAGCTCCACGAATACAGGGTTTCGCGGGTTACAAGGCAGGTATGACCCATGCCATGCTGATCGATTACAGACCAACCTCCACGACCGCAGGGCAGGAGGTCCAGGTGCCTGTTACCGTTATCGAGGCGCCGCCATTGAAGGTGGCTGCGATCCGCGTGTACCAGAACGATGGCTACGGTCTAAAGACGGTTGGGGAACTGTGGAGCAACAGGCTGGACAAGGAGCTGAAGAGGAAAGTGGCAGTCGGTGCAAATACCAACCTTGCATCCGAAATTGAAACAATCAAGAAGCTGCAGGCCGAAGAGGTCAATGTAATTGTCCATACACAACCGTCGCTTGTGTCCGGGATCCCGAAGAAAAAGCCCGAACTGATGGAAATGAGGGTCGGCGGCGGTGCTTATGACAAGAGGCTTGAGTACGCTTTGTCGCTGCTGGGCAAAGAGATAGGTGTGAAGGATTACGTCAAGGATGGCGATGTTGTCGATGTCATAGCTGTTACAAAAGGCAAGGGTTTTCAGGGCCATGTGAAGAGGTGGGGTGTCAAGCTGCTGTCCCACAAGAACAGCAAGCACAGGCGAATGATAGGCACCCTTGGCCCGAAAAGGCCGGGCTACATCTGGCCCACGGTTCCGCAGAGCGGGCAAATGGGATATCACCAGAGGACGGAACTGAACAAACGTGTCCTCAAGGTCGGGGACAAAGGGGAGGAAGTCACTCCAAAGGGGGGCTTCATAAAATACGGCAAGGTAAGCAGCAGCTATCTCCTCCTTCATGGGAGCGTTCCGGGACCGGCCAAGAGGCTGATAAGGCTCAGGGATGCCGTCCGCCCGACACTTGTGAAGATAAAGGAAGCGCCGACTCTCACATACATTTCAAATGAATCGAAGCAGGGGGTCTGAAATGCCGAAAGCAGTCCAGACTGTTGAGGAGAGTGCGCCCGAGCTCAGGGAGGGATATGCATATGTCTACTCCGTCAGCGGTGAGGTGAAGGGTGAAATAGAACTGCCAAAGGTTTTTTCCACTGAATTCAGGCCGGACGTGATAAGGAAGGATTTCGTGGCCTCCCGTTCAAACAGGAGACAGTCATACGGACCGATGGCACGGGCGGGAATGAGGCACTCGGTCGAGACGTGGGGAAAGGGCCGCGGTGTGGCCAGGGTGCAGAGGGTGAAGGGCCAGTCAACAGGCGCTCAGTCCCCTAACAACATAGGTGGAAGAAGAGCTCATCCTCCACGACCCGAGCGTGACTGGGCAATCAAGATCAACGAAAAAGAGAGAGGCATGGCCAGGGCGTCATCAATTGCTTCTACCGCCAGCCTGGCACTTGTCAGGGCGAGAGGACATGTTGTTGAAGAAGGTGTGTCCCTCCCTGTCGTTCTGGAGGATGGCGCAGAATCAATATCAAAGTCTGCAGAAGTGGAACAGATGTTCGGCAGCATAGGCATCCTGGATGATATCATCAGGGCCAGGGACGGCCGCACAGTTCGTCCGGGTCGTGGCAAGATGCGAAACAGGAGATACAGGCAGCCCAGGGGGCCGCTTGTTGTTGTTTCATCTCGCGAAACACCACTGCTCAGGAGCGCAAGGAATTTCCCCGGCGTTGAAGTGTGCACGCCCTCTGACCTCAATACAGAACGCCTTGCTCCGGGCGGTTCCCCGGGGAGGCTCGTCGTTTTCAGCCAGAAGGCAATCGAGATGCTGAGGAGGGACTGATTTGGCCAAGCGTGGATCATACACAGAGGAATTGAGTGAGTACAGCGTGCTGACGCACCCATATGTCACTGAAAAGACAATGAATTCAATGTCAGGAACTGCAAGGCAGAAGCTGAAAGACGGAAACAGGCTCGAATTCATAGTGAGGCGGGATGCGACGAAGGCGGAGATAAAAAAGGCATTCGAAAAACGCTACGAGGTCGAGGTAGCACGGGTCAACGTCAAGATACGCTCCGACGGAAAGCATGCGATGATCAAGCTGAAGGACAACTACTCGGCCGAAGACATCGGCGTGAGGATAGGTATCATCTGAAGGTGGATTAAATGGGAAAGAGACTCAGAACGCAGAGGAGAGGAAAGGGTGGACCTAACTACAGATCCCCCAGCTTCAAGCATCTGGCCCCAGGCAGGCATCCTACCGCAAGGAACGGCAAGGGCAAGGTACTGGACATCGTACACGCGCCGGGCAGAAGCACACCGTTAATGAAGGTCGATTTTTCAGGAAGGGAGGAGTACATCATAGCTGCAGAAGGAAGCTTTGTCGGCCAGGAGATACAGATTGGCCCCGGGGCAGAACTCGAGCATGGAAACATCATCCCTGTCGGGGAGGTTCCGGAGGGAATTCAGGTGTACAATCTTGAGCTCAGGCCGGGAGATGGCGGCAAGCTCGTGAAGACAGCTGGAACTGCGGCCACGGTGATAAGCCACGGCGAGCTGACCACCGTGCAGCTCCCTTCGGGCTCGTTCAAGAGGCTTGACAACAGGTGCTACGCGGCTGTGGGTATCCCAGCCGGTGGTGGCAGGAAGGACAAGCCTTTCGCGAAGTCGGGGAAGAAGTTCCACGCCATGAATGCAAAGGCAAGGGATTACCTCCATGTCAGCGGAGTTGCAATGAATCCTGTCAACCACCCGTTCGGCGGCGGTTCTCATCAGCATGTGGGGAGGCCAAGCACGGTTGGCAGAGGCGTGAGGCCTGGACAGAAGGTTGGAAGACTTTCTCCAAAGAAGAAAGAGAGGAAGGTTTGATTTAAATGGTAGACGAGACGCTAGAGAGCAAGCTTGCGAAGAAGAAGGGAGGAAAGAGAAAGGCCAAGATTTCGGTGAGAAGGAAGAAGGAATTCACCTATCGTGGATACACCCTTGAACAGCTCCTTGCTTTGTCACTGAGTGAACTTCTACCTATATTGCCTGCAAGGGCCCGCAGGTCATACAAGAGGGGTCTGAACAGAGAGCAGCAGACCTTTGTAGACAGGCTCCGCGGCTCAGATGGTGAGGCAGTGAAAACTCACAGGCGGGAGATATTCATACTCCCGGATTTCGTCGGAAAGAAGGTTGCTGTCTACAACGGGAAGGAGTACAGAGAACTTGAAATCAAGCCCGAAATGATCGGCCATGCGATTGGCGAGTTTTCAAGCACTCGCCGCTTCACGCACCACTCCGGTCCGGGTGTTGGAGCCACAAGAGGCTCGAAGTTCCTGCCTTTGAAGTGAGGTGAAAAGAATGTGCGGTTATACTCAACAGACTGATGCTGACACGACGGCGCGCGCGCTGCTCAAGGACTCCGACATATCACCGAAGCATGCACGCGAGATATGCAGGTCGCTCCGCGGAAAGAAGGTGGAGAGTGCACTTGTGCTGCTGGACGATGTCATATCGCTGAAGCGTGCGATTGCATTCAGGCGATACAACAAGCTCGTGACGCACAAGAAGGATGTCGGCCCCGGCCGTTTTCCAGTCAAGGCCGCACGGGTGGTGAAGAAGGCAATTGAGGAGGCGCAGCATAACGCCGAGTACAAGGGCCTTGACGCGGACAGCATGAGGATACATACAATCTCTTCCCACAGGGGTCAGGCATATGACTTCTCAAGGCCAAGGGCACACGGAAGGAGCGGCCAGTGGAAGAGGGAGAGGGTTCACATAGAGGTTATACTCGAAGAGGTAAAGTGAGGCAAATAAATGACGGGTGAAAGGAAGTTTATCAACGAAAACACAAGAAGGGTCCTTCTTAAAGAGTACATGATGAAGGCGGTCGACAGGGCCGGATTTGGCGGCATAGACATTCAGAGGACGCCACTTGGCACCAGGGTGACACTCATTGCAGAAAGGCCTGGTCTTGTTATAGGGAGAAAGGGAGGAGTGATCAAATCACTCACGAGCCAGATGGAGGAGCTCTTCGATTTTGACAATCCCCAGATTGAGGTGCAGGAGGATTCCAATCCTGACCTGAACGCTCAGATAATGGCCAAGAAGCTTGCGTTTGCACTTGAGAGAGGCTGGCACTTCAGACGGGCCGGGCACTCGACGGTGAGGCGAATAATGGACTCGGGGGCACGCGGCTGCCAGGTCGTTATATCCGGAAAACTCACTGGCCAGAGGCACAGGACAGAGAAGTTCAAGGAAGGCCATGTCAAGTACTGCGGAGAACCAAAGAGGCTTTTCATCCGCGAAGGGTTTGCAGCGGCCAAATTGAAACTCGGTATAATCGGTGTCAAGGTGCAGATCATGATGCCGGATGCCAGGCTTCCGGATGAGATAAATGTGCTCGAACCCTCACAGGTAGGGATCGAGGTGCCGCCGGAGCCAGTCAAGCCCGTGGAGTTTTTTGAACAGGCAGAAACTCCCGTGCCTGATTCAACTCAGGAACTGGATGAGAGTCCTGAAGACGGACAGGATGAAGGAGGCGAATGAATTCCATGCCGCTGTTGAAGGCGAAGGAAATAAGGACGATGAGACGCGAGGAGCGTGTCGAGAAGCTCAAGCAGCTTGCGGACGAACTTATGCATGAAAGGGGACTGTCCGCCATGGGTGGTGCGCCGGCCGATCCAGGCAAGATAAGAGCGCTTAGAAAGCAGATAGCCAGGTTACTCTCCGTGGAGAGGGAGGAAGAAAAGTAATGGCAGGAATTTGCCCAACGTGTGGTCTACCAGAAGAATTGTGCATGTGTGAACAGATTGCAAGGGAACAGCAGGCGATAGTTGTGTATACCGATAACAGGAGATACGGAAAAGTGATGACGGTTGTTGAAGGTTTCAACTCCGCCGATATAGACATAGACTCCCTTGCCAAAAAGCTGAAAATGAAATGCGCTTCCGGCGGGACAGTGAAGGACAGCCGCATTGAGCTTCAGGGAGATCACAAAAGAAAGGTCAAGGAAACGCTCGAGGAAATGGGCTTCAGTGTCACAGTGAGGTGAGGTATCTGAAGGTCAAGGAGTTTCTCAGAGGCGAGTTCATAGGCAACAAGGTGGTCGTTTGCGATTCAAGGATGACTCCTGTTGCGAGCGGCATGGTCACATGGGAAACGAAGAACATGATCCATGTCGGCAGCCCGGAGAAACGCTTTGACAAGCGGGGCCACACTTTCATATTCGAGACTGACGAAGGGCGTGTTACAGTTGAGGGCAGAAGGATCATGTTCAGGCCGGAAGATAGGATCAAGAGGTTGAGATGATGGTTACCACAAGAGATATTGGTGTAGTTGAAAAGGTGCCGGAGGGCACATGCGAAGACAAGAAGTGTCCATACCACGGCACGCTTTCAGTGCGCGGACAGTCCATAAACGGGACTGTTGTCAGCGCGAAAATGAAGGGCACTGTGATAGTGGAGAAGGAGTACAGCAGGTTCGACCCGAAGTACGAGAGGTACGAGAGAAGGACGAGCAGGTATCCCGCACATCTCCCGGGGTGCATACGCGTCTCCGAAGGGGACCTGGTGAGGATAATGGAATGCAGACCGCTGAGCAAGACGGTCAATTTCGTTGTGATTGAGAGGAGGGGACAGAAATGAAGGGCCTGGCCGGGAAGCAGACAAGGGGAATCAATACGGGCGGGCGCCTCAACGTGATTGACAACACAGGTGCGAAAATAGCGCAGATAGTGTCTGTCCCGGGTTACCACGGCACGGTGAGGCGTTACCCCAAGGCAGGGATCGGGGACATAGTTGTCGTGACTGTCAAGAAAGGCTCTCCCGAGATAAGGAAGCAGCTTGTTTATGCAGTAATTGTCAGGCAGAGGAGACCGTTCAGGAGGGCGGACGGCACAATGGTCCAGTTCGAGGACAATGCCGCCGTGATCACCACAGAAACGGGGGAGACCAAGGGAACAGATATCAAGGGACCAGTTGCAAGGGAGGCAGCCGAGAGGTGGCCCAGGATAGCAGCGGTCGCATCCATGATAGTGTGATTGAAATGACGATAAGCGCAAGAAAACAGAGGAAGAGGCTTTACACTCTAGATACCGCCGCAGTGGGGAGGGTGATGGTAGTTCCCATCAGCCCCGATCTGAGAAAGCAGTACGGCGTGAAGAGGGCTCCGATTCGCAAGGGTGACACAGTGACTGTAATCAAGGGTGACAAGGAAATAAAAGGCATCGAGGGAAAGGTCTCGAAGGTTGACAGGAGAAGCAGGCAGGTGACCGTGGACGGGATTACGGTCGCAAAGGCGGATGGGAAACAGTCTGCCAGACCTGTCTCATTCTCAAACCTGATGATTACCGCCCTGGCGCAGGACGCGAAGAGGAACCTGAAGAGGGGGGGATGAAAGAATGTCGGGACGAATAAAGCGAATGGCAGCACCCTACAGGTGGCCTGTCAAGAGAAAGGCAAGCTACTGGTCTCCTAAACCGTCTGCGGGGCCTCACAGCCTCGAGTATTCAATGCCTCTCATATCCGTGGTCAGGGACATGCTTTCACTTGTCAGAACGGCCAAGGAAGGAAGGCTTCTGATTTCCAAGGGAAATTTCTCAGTTGATGGAAAGGTAAGGAGGGACCCGAACTACCCTGTGGGCCTGATGGATGTTCTCACAATCAAAGGGGAAGAGGAAGCGTACAGGATGATGATCAACACGAGAAACAAGCTGCACCTGGTTCCGGCGACAAAGCAGGAGGCATCCTGGAAGCTGTGCAGGATCCAGGGCAGGCATACGCTGAAGGGCGGCAAGAAGCAGATAACACTCCATGACGGCCGCTGCATTATAGCGGACACGGATGCATCTACAGGTGACGTTGTAAGGCTCGAACTGCCTTCACAGAAAGTTGTCGAGGTATTCAAGCTCGCGCCTGGTTCAAAGGCGTTGATCACGGGCGGCAGTCACGTCGGTGAACTGGCGACGGTCAAGAAATTCGAGAAATGGAGAAACCCGGCACCCAACCTGGTTCTTTTCGAGGAAGGATTCTCTACGGTCTGGATGAACGTCTTTGTCTCCGGGAAGACACAGTCTGCAGTCAGACTGCCGGAGGTGTCTGCGATATGAACAAGATGCGAACACCAAAGCTGGACAAGGTTGTTGTGCACATTGGGGCAGGCGAAGCGGGCGATCGTCTCGTCAAGGCACAGAAAGTGCTTGAGATGGTCACCGGCCAGAAGCCGTCGATCACCCATTCAAAGAGAACCAACAGGGACTTTGGCATCCGTGAGGGACAGCCGCTTGGATGCAAGGTGACACTCAGGGGGAAGATTGCCTCGGAGTTTCTCAAGAAGGCACTCTGGGTCAAGGAAAACAGGATCAGCCTTTACTCATTCTCTCCGGAGGGCAGCTTCTCATTCGGAATCTCCGACTATACCGATTTTTCAGGAATGAAATACGACCCTGAAATAGGTGTCTTCGGCATGGACATCAACGTCTCCATGATCAGGCCAGGTTACAGAATCTCAAGGCGCCAGATCGCGAAGAGACCGGTGCCGGCAAAGCACAGGCTCACTCTTACTGAAAGTGTTGGCTTCCTCAAGGAACAGTTCGGACTGGAGGTTGTGGAATGAAGCCCAAGAAGCAGTTTGGAAGAAAGGACGGCTGCCGCCGCTGCGGCAGAAAAAGGGGTATCGTGAGGAGATACGGCCTGCATCTCTGCAGGCAGTGCTTCAGAGAGATTGCCCCGCAGCTTGAATTCAGGAAATACTCGTGAGGTGATCAAGTGCAGAACGATCCACTAAATGATGCGATGGCCACTATCAAGAATGCAGAGGAACGTGGAAAGGACGAATGCCTTATTCGACCAGCTTCCAAGCTAATCGGGCATGTTCTTAAGGTCATGGCCGACAACGGCTACATCAAGGAATTTGAGCTGATAGACGACGCGAAGGCGGGCATATTCAAGGTGCGGCTTTCCAAGAGAATTAACAACTGCGGTGTTGTCAAGCCAAGGCATGCGGTCGGAAAGAACAGCATCGAACAGTTCGAATCAAGATACCTGCCGGCGCAGGATTTCGGGCTTCTTATTATGACGACTACAAACGGCGTCATTTCACAGTTCAAGGCAAAGGAACTCGGAGTAGGCGGCAGACTGCTGGCGTATGTTTATTGAGGTGGCAAAGATGGCAGTAACAGGAAACATAAGTGCTGAAATCGAAATGCCGGACGGAGTCTCCGCGCGTTTCAGTAATGGCGCTCTTGTTGTCAAGGGAAAGGCCGGGGAGGTCACAAGACTTTTTCACCTCGGCAGAGTGAGCGTCGATGTAAAGGACGGCATAGTTCTCACCCTCGAGATGCCCAGGAAGCAGGAAATTGCCGAATTCAACACGATAGCATCGGAGATAAGGTCTGCTGTAAAGGGGGCGGAAAAGGGATTCGAGTACAGGCTCAAGATAGTCTATGCCCACTTCCCCATTAAGGTGCAGGTCAAGGGAGCTGAGGTCATAATTGAGAATTTCCTCGGAGAGAGGTTCCCGCGAAAGGCAAGGATCATGGGGAAGGCGAAGGTTTCGATATCCGGGGACCAGGTCACAGTGAGTTCTGTGGACGTCGAAGAGGCGGGGCAGACCGCAGCCAATATAGAGAAGGCAACAAGGATAAAGAACTATGACAGAAGGGTCTTCCAGGATGGAATTTATATAGTCGAAAAAGCTGGAAAGGTGCTCGCATGACGGAACTGAAAGAGCTCAGCGGCGTTGACGACGCGGTCCTGTCCAGGATGAAGGACATGGGCATAGAGGATGCAGGCTCACTAAAGAAAATGCTGGAGGAAAACGGTCCCGCCAGTCTTGCAGAACAGCTTGAGGTTGACGAAGCTACCGTCCAGTCATGGGTCCAGGACCTCTCCGAAGATGAGCAGCAGGAAGGGAAAGAAGAGGCAGAAGCGGAGGAGAAGAAGGAGGAAGTGAGCGAAGAGAAGCCCGCGGCTGCAGGGGAAGAGGAGGAATTGCACAAGGCGAAGAGGAAGCCCGTGCTGACCGCTGAAGCGGAGGCAGCGCTTGAGCTCAGGCGGGAGATCGCCGCGCGCAGGCCGAAGTTCCTGAGGTCAGAGTATTTCAAGGCACAGCGACTCGGAATGAAATGGAGAAAACCGAGGGGAAAACAGAGCAAGATGAGGCTCTTTGTCTACTACAGGCCGAAGTCGGTGTCAGTCGGATACCGCTCTCCCTCCAGTGTGCGGGGACTGCACCCCTCCGGCTTTTCAGAGAAGCTTATATTCAACGTAAAGGGACTCGAAGGCGTCGATCCAAAGACCACTGCCGTGCGCATAGGGCATTCGGTAGGGTCAAGGAAAAGGCAGGACATAGTCGCCGAGGCAGAGAAGCTGGAAATTCGTGTGCTGAACGGGTGAGCTAAATGGATTTGAAGAATCAGAAGAGGATGGCGGCTGAAATACTGAAGTGCGGTGCCTCGCGTGTTTGGATCAACCCGAACAGGATCACCGATGTGGCCGACGCGATCACAAGGTCGGATGTGAGGACAGCAATACTGTCCGGAAGCATCGTGAAGCTTCCCAAGAAGGGAAATTCAAGGGGAAGAATAAACAAGAATCTCA
The DNA here is from genome assembly GCA_021817225.1 of Thermoplasmata archaeon. Lineage (GTDB taxonomy): Archaea > Thermoplasmatota > Thermoplasmata > Sysuiplasmatales > Sysuiplasmataceae > JAJZXY01. The sequence continues at coordinate 11,307 of JAKAVR010000002.1, read as the reverse complement.
GGCAGAAGGAAAAGGGGAGGCAGAAGGGGCACGGCAGCAGGAAAGGAACACTCAATACAAGGTCTCCCGGGAAGACAAGGTGGGTCAAGAGCATCAGGGCAATGCGGGATGAGCTGAGAAAGTACAGGGATGGCGGCAAGATAGACAGGGCCACATACAGGAAATACTACGGACTCACGAAAGGCGGCATGTTCAAGGGGAGAAGGAATCTCGAGGAGCACCTGAGAGATCAGGGCCTGTTTAAGGAGTGATCAAGATGCATGGTCCAAGATATAAGGTTCCATTCAGGAGAAGGAGAGAAGGAGTCACCGACTATTCACACAGGCTCAAGCTTGTCAAGTCAGGAAAGGCGAGAGCCGTAGTGAGGAAGACAAACAGGTACTTCACAGTACAGTTTATCGAATTCGAGAACACGGGCGACTCAGTCGTCGCATCCGCGAGCAGCATTGAACTTGCAAAATACGGATGGAAGGGGGCTGCATCCAATTCGGCTGCCGCCTATCTCACCGGTCTGCTCGCAGCGCGCAGAGCCGTCAAGAAGGGAGTTTCAGAAGCCGTGCTCGATGCGGGCCTTGTGAGCCCGGCCAGGAACTCGGGGATATATGCAGCGCTGAACGGGATCGTCGAGGCGGGGCTCGAAGTGCCCCACGGCGAGGGAATACTCGTCCCAGCCGGGAGAATAGAGGCGCTTGCAAAGGGGCATGGTGAAATGTCCGAAATAAAGACAAAGATGGTGGTCAAGTAATGGCCGATTGGGTTCCCAAGACAAAGCTTGGAAAGCTCGTTGCTGAAGGTACGGTCACATCAATAAGCCAGGTCCTCGCGTCGAGGCTCCCCCTTAGGGAAGCGGAGATAGTGGACATGCTCGTCCCGGACATGGTGGACGAGGTAGCCGATGTCAACATGGTCCAGAGAATGACAGATTCGGGCCGGAGGGTGAAGTTTGCAATCACCTGCGTTGTGGGAAACAAGGACGGCATAGTCGGCGTCGGAAGGTCAAAGGGCAGAGAAGTGGGACCGACAATCAGGAATGCAATTGAAAATGCAAAGCTCAACATAATAGAGATCAGGCGGGGCTGCGGCTCATGGCAGTGCGGCTGCGGGACGCCACATACCCTTCCCTTCAAGGTAATCGGCAAGTCAGGCTCCGTCGAGCTCTCCCTGTGGCCTGCGCCGCGTGGTGTCGGCCTTGCAGTGGGTGACGTGGCGAAGACTGTTATGGGGCTGGCAGGCATACACGACGCGTGGGGTTTCACGGACGGCCACTCAAAGACGACTCTCAATTTCACCTATGCTGCCTTTGAAGCGCTGAAGCAGACTGTGACATTCAAGATTTCAGAAGAGCAGCGCGAGAGGCTCAAGATACGCTCAGGCGTCTCAAGGGTGCACGTTGCAGAACAGCCTGTCCAGCAGACCACGGAGGCGAAGTGAATGTATGCCGTGATCAGAATCAGGGGACACAGCAAGATCAAGAGGAATGCCCTGGAGACACTTGAGCAGCTCCAGCTCAGGAAGGTAAACCACATGGTTCTGCTTCAGGAATCCGAAACATCAAGGAGGATGCTCCAGTCGGTAAAGGATTATGTGACTTGGGGCGAGCTCACACCAGAGGGGCTGAAGCAGGTGCTTGTTTCAACAGCAAGATTTGAGGGCAACCGCAAAGTCAACGAGGATGCGCTGAAGGAGAAGTACAAATCAGATGCAACCGCGGTGGCAGGCTTGCTTCTCTCCGGTTCATCCTCACTTTCCGACTTCAGCATAAAGAGGGTTATACGCCTGCATCCCCCCAGGAAGGGCTGGGAGGCGATCAAGAAGAGCTACCGGGCTGGCGGCTCCCTTGGTTACAGGGGAACAGAAATCAACACGCTCATTGAAAAGATGCTTCCGGCAAAGGAAGGTGCAGTCTGATGGTAAGCAGAACAAACAAATTCAGGGGAAGCAGGACTCACGGGAGAGGGAAGAAAGCAGGCAGGGGCGCAGGCATCCATGGCGGAAGAGGCAATGCGGGCCTGCACAAGCACAAGTTCATGCACACTCTCAAGTTTGACCCGCTCCACTTCGGCGTACACGGTTTCAAGAGGCCACAGAAGATGATCGAGGCAAGAAAGGGAATAACCGTGGCTACTGTTGTTTCGCAGCTGCCCAGGCTGATTGCGGAAGGACACGCAAGGACGGAAGGCGGGAAGACACTGGTAGATCTCAACTCCGCGGGATATTACAAGCTGCTGTCGAGCGGCGTTGTCGACAAACCGCTGGAGATTGTTGTGGAGCATGCAACAGACAGGGCAAAGGCCGCCGTCGAAAAGGCAGGCGGAAGTGTGACACTTAAATAGCTTGAACCTTTAAATGTGATAGAATGGCGGACGAGGAGAAGAAGAGCTTACTTTACAAACTTAAGCCCTTCACAGACAGGCTGCCGGCGATAACCAAGCCTGAGGGGCATGTCCACTTCAGGACGAAGATGCTCTGGGTAATTCTGATACTTTTCCTCTATTTCGTCATGACAAATGTCTACATCTACGGGCTTGACCTGAGCACCAAGATTGACCTGTTCCAGCAGTACAGGGCCATAATTGCCGGCGCCTCTGGTTCAATACTGCAGCTTGGAATAGGACCGATAGTCACCGGCTCAATCGTCATGCAGCTTTTCACCGGTGCAAAGATAATCAACCTCAACCTGCAGGATGACGAAGACAAGGCTGTTTACCAGAGCACGCAGAAGTTTGTCGTCATAATAATGATATTTGTCGAGGCCATTCCACAGGTCTTCGGCTATCTTGACCCGAGCCCGGCATTTGTGACGAACATAGGCCAGGCGGCAAACAATGTCTCCCTCCTCGGCATATATCCGCTTTACGGCGGCGGGAGAACCATTGCGCAGATCATAATCATAGCCCAGCTGTTCATAGGTTCGTACCTCATTTTCCTGATGGACGAGATAGTGTCCAAGTGGGGGATTGGAAGCGGCATATCCCTGTTCATTGCAGCAGGTGTGTCGCAGCAGATATTCACCGGCCTGTTCAACCCGTCTCCACTTGCTGCCACCCCCGGTTCACCCGCTCCTACCGGACCGCTTGCGCTCGCGCCTGTCGGGACAATTCCGAAGATAATCTATGTCCTCTTCCACGTCTCCGCCGGACAGATGTCCGGGAGCGGATTCGAGTCGCTCATGCTGGGTAATCCGAACTCCGTAGTGGCCCTTGCTGGAACGGTGGCAATATTCCTGATCGTCGCATGGACTGAGTCAACAAGGATAGAACTGCCACTTGCACATGAAACGGCCAAGGGAGCCAGGGGAAGATATCCGATAAAACTCATCTACGCCTCCAACATACCTGTCATACTCGTGGCTGCCCTGCTCGCAAACGTAAGCATGTTCAGCTACCTGCTCTGGACCAATCCGACGATGCAGAAGATTCCCCTTATAGGCCACCAGGTGCTGCTTGGAACATATTCCGCGGGCAGCACCCTGCCGACCAGCGGCATGGCATGGTACGTGAGCAATATAAACGGTCTTTCAGACTGGCTTCTGCCAATGATCAATCCTGCTTACGGCGCCTCAAGCCCGCAGCTTGCCAATCATGTGCCGTACCAGTTTGCCCTCTGGGTTATTGCATTCACTCTTGTCTATGTCATAGGAAGCATAATTTTCGCAAGATTCTGGATAGAAACAACAAACATGGGACCTGCTGCCGTTGCGGAGCAGATTGAGGGCAGCGGAATGCAGATACCCGGCTTCAGGAGAGATCCGAGGGTCATGAAGAGGGTGCTTGAAAGGTACATACCCTCTGTCACGATACTGAGCGGAGCCCTCGTCGGTTTCCTTGCAGTTGGTGCAGATCTCATCGGCACGGTGGGAAATGCGACCGGCGTCGGACTGCTTCTGGCCACCGGTATAATGATACAGTTCTACGATGCCATCGGGCAGGAGCAGATGATGGAAATGCATCCTGTGCTCAGGCAGTTCTTCGGGGAGTCTGGATGATGCTGGGAGCGCAGAAGGAGGGGAACTGAGTGGCATCCACTACCAGGCCAGCTCAGCAGCAGATGCCTCAGGGAACGGGCTCCATGTTCCTTATGCTCATAGTCATGTTCGGCATGCTCATAGCCTTCTTCAACCAGGGGGTGAGGAACACCGCAGTTTCAGGCATGAACTTCGTTCTTGCTCCCTCAATCGGTTTTGGTGGATCCCTCCCGGTGATCACCATAATGATTGCAGAACTGATAGTCGTACTGCTCGGGACAACTCTCAGGCTCCTGTTCACCGATTTTGTGGAACAGGCAAGAATACAGAAGATAATGGCTGCCCTCAGGAAGGAGCAGAGGGAAGCGTTCAAGAGCAGGGATCAGGACAGGATTAAGAAGCTCAACCGGCACCAGAACAAGTACATGATGGAGAATACGCAGCTGATGAACAAACAGATGAGGATACTTCCCATCACGCTCATTGTCATCTTCCCTCTCTTCACATGGCTGAGCGTCTTCCTCTATGCGCTGCCGTACCCCGTCTTCACGGTCCCGTGGTCTCCCAGGGTTTACTTCACTGAACAATTCCTTGTATTCCCCACATGGGTTTACCTTTATGCAGTTCTAGGAATACCATTTACCCAGATTTACCAGAGGCTGCTCCGCTATTTCATGCTGAAGCGGAGACTCGGCAGGTTGTCGACCTCTCCCTGAAAGCTGTTTTATACGGTGCTGCAAATGGTGTTCACGTGTTAGTTGCCATAAGCGGACCGGCAGGCAGCGGAAAGACAACGCTGGCAAGGCTCCTCTCCGAAAAGCTCGGGCTGAAGCTGATTAGCACCGGTCTCGTCTTCAGGAGAATGGCATCCGACCGCGGGATGGACGTGCTGCAGTTCAACCTTCTTGCGGAGAAGGATCACAGCATAGACACCGAGCTTGACAGGAGGGTGGTGGAGGAGGCTTCCGGCATGAAGAACTGCATTGTCGAGGCGAGGCTTGCATGCCTCATGCTGAAGAGGGCCGGGCTGGAACCTTACTGCATCTATGTTACCGCAGCCGAGACCGTCAGGGCATCAAGGATTTCACAGCGCGACGGTACAGGCGCGGAGGAGTCACTTTCAATGATGAGGGCAAGAGAGGAGAGCGAACGGCGGAGGTACATGGACATATATTCCATGGATCCAGCTGCAACATCGACATACGATCTGCTCCTTGATTCCGAAAACAGCTCACCCGAAGAGCTTGCAGTTACCTCAATAGACGCTATGAGGAAGAAGGGCGTGGTCTGAGTGGCCGGGCAGCAGGATGCCGAGGAGCGGTACGGGAAGACGCCTTCCTCCCGGACGGTTGAGGAACTGCTCGACACGGGCATTGTAGTTATAGACAAGCCGAGCGGGCCCACGAGCCACCAGGTTTCGGCATGGGTATCGAAAATGCTGGGTGGAAGAAAGGTCGGCCACGGCGGCACCCTTGACCCTGCGGTTACCGGAGTGCTTCCAGTCGGCATCGGACTCTCTGTCAGGGCGCTTGATGCCCTCCACTTCCTGCCCAAGGAATACGTCGGCGTGATGCGTTTCCATGCGGATGTCGGAAAGAACGAGGTCACCGCCCTGTTCTCCGAGTTCACCGGCAGGATATACCAGTTTCCGCCGGTCCGGTCCGCTGTCAGGAGAGAGAGGAGAATCAGGCAGATACACTCGCTTGAGCTTCTCGAGATGAGCGGCAGGATGGTTCTCTTCAGGGTCAAATGCGAGGCAGGGACGTACATACGGACCCTGTGCAGGGACATTGGCGAGGCTTCCGGGGCGGGCGGGCAGATGATAGAGCTCAGGAGGACAAGATCCGGGCCATACAAAGAGTCTATGGCCGTGACGCTCCAGGGGCTGGAGGACGCGGTCCACTACATGTCGGAGGGTCAGCCCGCGGAGCTTCTTTCAGCCGTAAGGCCGTTCGAGACGCTTCTCCAGTCATTTCCCATGATTGTTCTCAAGGACAGCGCCGTGGACAGCATCTGCCACGGTGCGAACCTGACCGTCAAGGGCGTTGCATCGGTCCCGTCAGGCATCAAGAGGGGCAGCGTTGTTTCGCTCATGAGCTCAAAGGGTGAAGGCATTGCTCTCGCAAACGCGCTCATGTCTTCCGAGATGATTGATAACACTGCATCCGGCATAGCATGCGACACGCTGCGTGTTTTCATGAAGCCTGGCACATATCCCCGCTTTGTAAAACAGAAGTAATCAGTAGCTGTCTATCTTCTTCTGCCCCTTTGGCCTCTGCCTCAATGGACGGGCATCTATGCCGAGTTCCTTTTTTATGCTGGCAGCAAGCTCCTTCTCAAAGCCGTGGACGGTGTAGACAGCAGACGGGCCGCATCCGCGGACGAATTCCATGAGGTCGTAGTAGTCGCAGTGGTCGGAGAGTGGAAAGGCCTCGTCATAACCAGACCTTCCCCTGAACGCACCATCAAGGCACCATCCGGACGCGGTTGCGGTCAGGGCGTTTCGCCTCACCGCGGAGGGAAGATGAACCATCACGTTGCGGCTCGATGAAACAATCACCGAGGGCTCGTTTCCCACTTCTGCTAGCGGCCCTGCACCTGCATCCTGGCCTCCCATTGTGATTGCGTTGTGCCTTAGCACCGAGTCGTCCGCGAACAGCGGCATTCCACCGAGAATCACCTGCAGTTCCTGCGCCTTGCCCAGGGGGTATGCGGTAAACACAACATGCCTTCCGAGCGATAGTGCATCGGCCGTCCAGTCCCTTATTACGCCTGCAAGCTCCACGGGGTCCGGGAACCTGTAGTCAGGCAGTCCGTAGGTGGACTCGATGACCAGGACATCCGTCTTCGCAGGCCTTGCGTTGTCGAGATATACCTTCTTCTTCGTGCAGAAATCGCCCGTGTAGAGGTAGGTGAGTTCGTCTTTCACCATTATCATCTTCGAGCCGGGGACGTGCCCCGCCTCAAGAAGGCTGACAGACTCATGCGATGCGGAAGTGTAGTGCTTTCTTGTCCTCAGCTCCGCGAGCAGGAGCGTTTCATTGCTTGCTATGACCGCTGTCTCGTCGCCGCCGCGTGGCAGGTGATCCGAATGGGCATGCGATATAACGTTGAAATCACCCTTCACGGTCCTGCCCGGATCGAGCCTGAAGGTGCACTCCCCTGTCTCAATAGCGATGCCGTTGGAAGAGCTCAGTGAGGCTGCCATTCCATCCCTTTCCGGATAACAACGGCGCTCTCAAGATATACCTTTTGCCCACCCTTCCGCAAGAAGCAGCTGCCTTATCGCGGACGGGTCCGCTTCGGTCTTGAACCCCTTCGGGTCGAAGTGCGTCCTGCATGCACTGTGCGTCTTCGACACTGCATTTATGGTCTCGCGCAGTGACGGCAGGTTGAATCCGAAAAGCCGTGAGAGTTCGTCTGTGTTGTAGAAGAACGGCGGCGCCTCCGCCTCTTCCCTCCAGAGGTCGAGCAGTTTGCTCATTCTCCTGCCGCTGCCGAACCATTCTTCAACATGCATCGATGACAGAGTTGCCGCATCGTGTATTTTACCAATCCAGGCGGGACCTGCGGCATTCACCGAGTATTCGTGCCCGATGCGCCTCGTTCCTGTGCTACCGTCGTACTGGACGTAGCCAAGATTCGCCAGCTGGTCCATGGCCCTTCCGACACCGTTCCTCACCCTCACATACACCCTGAAGTAGTGGTCTGCGAAATATGAGAGGAGCGGGTAGACAGCCCTGTCGAAGGAGGCGCCTGTTCTCACAATGTATGCGAGCAGGTTCCTCACTCCCAGCTCGTGCATGAAGGGCCATCGCCCGGACCTGGACAGGTATCTCCTGTCGCTTCCCCTGGCGGACCCGCAGAGCATGGCCGAGTCTGTTGCAGTCACACCTATTATGCCGCCCGACCTGACAGACATAAGGGCCTGGTGCAGGTACCACACTGGTGTGCCGAACGGGTCGATGTCAATGTAGTCGTACGAGTCCTCGGCCATAGCCGCATTTGCCTTCTTTCTCGTCACTGTGATGTGCTCAAGTCCCGGCCTGCTGAAGTTAAGCTGCATCAGTGCGGTTGAGGCGGGATTGCTGTCGTTTGCAATAATAAGGGGAACAGGCTCGACTTCAAGAGCAATCCTGGCACTTCTCACGCCCGTCGCAGCCATTGCGTCGAGGATGCGCAGATGCCTGTTCTCTGAGCGGAGGAGTGAAATGCATACATCCCTGTTCAGCTCCATCTGCCTGTTGTAGAAGACATTTCCTGACTTTCTGCCCGGTCCCCTTGTATTGTAGTCACGCGGAACAAGGAAGCTTGCCTTTCCCTCTGTCAGCTCCACGAATTCTTCTTCCATCACCATAGCTGCCCTTTCATCAGTTTCATTACCTTGTAGGGCAGCAGGTTCCTGTTGATTGGAGTCACTTCGAGAATCCTCACGTCGTCCCTCTTCCTTATGTCCTGCAGCAGAGGGTTCCTTGATTTCTTGTGAAGTGTGAGTATGACAGGCTTGTCCATGTCGAGTATGTCCTTGACTGTATCAACGAATTTCTCGCTTTCAACCTCCAGCTTGCCCACCTCGTCGATGACAATCACGTCTGCCTTCTCGGCTGCTTCCTCGAGCGCCCTGACTCCAACACTCTCCAGGACATTAAGATCGACGCCGTACTTCCCGTACATGTATCTTGACTCAATTGAAAGATGGGCCAGTCTTCCCCTCTCCCCGGAAAGCCTGTTGTATATCTGCAGCCCCGTTCTTTTTCCTCCTTCGACTATTGGTTCCGTTATCATGCCGCCGACAGTCTTGTGCTCGCCCTCCAGCATGTCGATGAGTTTCAGCAGCGTGCTTGTCTTTCCTGAACCGGGGAGACCAGTCAGACCGATTTTGATAACTTCAGCCATTTCCGTCCTCTGTGTGAATGGTAATGGTATTATGCTCCATCCGTTCCAGGTCCATTGGGGTCCGTTCACCTAAACGCGGCGGCGTGGGCGAATTTCAAATGAGCGTATCCTGATTGCCGGCAAGAAACAGGGTGGGCCATACCGGCCAGTCCTGTACCCTCATCAATTCCGATACCCGGAAAATATTCCATAGCCAAAGCTATTACCGGAAATAGCAGACAGCGAACGAAAGGATGCAAAGCGAGACCATTCCTCGTATTATTTTCGTAATAGGTAATGCTGAGGCATTATTTAATTGATTTTGAGCGCCCGCCACCTTCAAAACGAATCAGAACACTTCCGAGAAGTAGTCTATGAAACTGCTGAGCTTCAAACCATCCTTCCAGTGCATTATTCGGTTCCCTTCATTTGTCATGCCGATCTTGGGCAGCCTTCTGAACAGGAGCCTGTGCCTGCCCTCCAATCCGTCACCTACGTCCGAGAATGTGAAGAGCCTCCACGGGTCGCCGGGTGCGTTCTTCAGCCGGTACGCATATGTCGGGACGAGCAGTGAGTGCTCACATACAACGCGCATCCTGTCTGCCTGGTCGTCGAGCTTGTCGCTCTTGCTGAACCGGAACACATCGCTTGAGGAGCTCTTGACCTCGATCGGGAATGCGAAGTTGCCCCTGACTGCAAGAAGGTCGACGCCGAATGAACCGCCTGCCTTCACAACCAGGAAATGTTTTCCTGCCAGCTTTCGATATGAGTCTCTCTCTGAAGGCTCTAGGCTCCTGGAGAGTTTTTCGATGAATTTCTGCTCGCCTGCCAGGAGCCCCTTAAGCTCCCTTTCGTATATGTCTCCCATCTGTTCAGCACCATATGGCTGTCAATGATTTAACAGGTGAGGTCCGGAAGAGTCCACTTTCTTTTGCCGGGTCTCCGTCCGGTCATGGGACAAGCCTTACCCTGTCCCGGGGGAAGAGAATCGCCTCGCGCAGGTTTCCTAGCGACATGTAGGTGCTTATCAGCCTCTCCAACCCAAGGCCCCAGCCACCGTGAGGCGGCATGCCGTACCTGAATGCCTTGAGATAGAACTCAAAACCTCTGGGGTTCAGGTTCTTGCTCTCCATCCTCCTTACCAGTTCCCCGTACCTGTGCTCCCTCTGTCCGCCCGAGGCCATTTCCGTGCCCCTGTACTCAAGGTCGAAGGCATAGGAGTAAGGCGTGCCGTCCTCCTCCATTATGTAGAAGGGCTTAATCGCCGAGGGGTACATTGTGATGAAATACATGTCATAACCCCTGTCCCTCATGATAGAGCCGATTACCTTCTCCCCCTCCGTGTCAATGTCATCGCCTTCCCTGACATGCTTGCCCTCTGAGCCAAGCATGTCGATGCACTCGGTATATTTCAGTCTTGGAAAAGGCCTCTTCAGTTTTCCCATAAGCTCGTAACCGCACCTCCCTGCCTCTTCGCCTGACTTCTCCGTTGTTCTCTCTATCGCAAAGGACATCAGCTCCTCCAGGGTGGACATGACATCCTCCATCCCATCAATGAACGCAATTTCTGCGTCGAACGACACATACTCGGAAGTGTGCCTCACCGTGTCGGAAGGTTCAGCCCTGTAGACCGGCGCCATCTCGTATATTCTGTTGAGCCCGCTCGCCATGAGGATCTGCTTGTAAAGCTGGGGGCTCTGGGCGAGGTATGCCTTCCTTCCAAAGTAGTCCACGTTGAAGAGAGTGGCTCCCCCTTCTGCTCCCTCAGACACGATCTTAGGTGTATTCACTTCCACAAATCGCATGTCTGCAAGCTTTTCCCTCAGGAAGAGCGTCATTTCAGAGCGAATACTGAATATCAGGCGCTTCTCCCTTTTCCTGAGATCCATGAACCTGTTGTCGAACCTCGTCTCGACTTCAACGTCGACCTTGTCAACGACACCCATCGGGAGCGGTGTTTCTGCTGCGGAGATATTCCTTATGCTCAACGGAAGGAGTTCTATGCCACGCTTGGCCTTATCAGACTTCTTGACAGTTCCTTCTATTTCCAACACACTTTCCCTGCTGATCCCCTTAACTGCTTCAAGCACGGCAGCAGGGGAGGACTTCTTCAGAACTGTTACCTGTATTGTTCCATAGCCGTCCCTGATAAGCAGGAAGGATATGCCGCCAAGATCCCTTACTTCCTCGACCCATCCCTTGATCCTTACTGTCTTTCCATCTTCATTCGTGGTAACGGTGTCCGATGTGGACAGTGGCAGGTGGTCCATTTTTTCAAACCAGTATACGAAACGTTGCCCTGATTTAATAACTACCATCTGGGCAGTTCAGAGCCTCGTGATTCGCCCCTACATGAATTCTTCGAATTCCTTGACAAGTTCAGGGTACTTCCTCTTTATCGCTCTCAGTATGTCCAGGGTTGTCATCCTCTCCATGTCGACCTGCGTCATTGCGTATACAAGCTTGTC